>JBMOFL010000031.1:0-12222 GCA_049314335.1 Rhodoluna sp.
CTGAAACCGCAGACTAGAAAAACAGGAGAGAAGTTATGCCAAAGCAGAAGACCCATTCTGGAGCGAAGAAGCGCTTCCGTTTCACAGGTAGCGGCAAGTTGATGAAGCAACAAATCAACATGCGCCACAACCTTGAGCACAAGTCATCGAGACGCACACGTCGTCTAAACCAGGACCAGCTTGTAAGCAAGGCTGATTTCAAGACCATCAAGAAGCAGCTCGGCCACTAGTCCAAGCACATTCAGAATTTATTTAGGAGAAACTAATGGCAAGAGTTAAAAACGCAGTCAATGCGATGAAGAAGCGTCGCACAGCACTTGAGCGTGCGAAGGGTTACCGCGGTCAGCGTTCACGTCTGTACCGTATGGCTAAGCAGCAGGTTCTGCACTCCCTGGTCTATGCATACAACGACCGTCGCGACAAGAAGGGTAACTTCCGTCGTCTATGGATTCAGCGTATTAACGCTGCATCACGTGCAAATGGTCTGACCTACAACCGTCTGATTCAGGGCCTAAACCTTGCAGGTGTCGGCGTTGACCGTCGCATCCTGGCAGATCTAGCAGTGAACGAGCCAAAAGCATTTGCATCTTTGGTTGCAACTGCTAAGGCAGCACTTCCTGCAGACACATCAGCTCCGAAGGTTAAATAACCCAAGTGCTGATTGATCCCAAAGCCGCTAAGGTTCGAGGGGTTGCCAAGCTAGTAAAGAAAGAAGCCCGTCGTGAGACCGGGCTCTTTCTGCTTGAGGGACCACAAGGTTTCCGCGAGGCACTCGAAAGACCAAAACTAGTTCTCGAAGCTTTTGCTACCGAGGAGGCTTTGGCACGTCACGATGATCTCTTTGCAAAGGCAAAAGCTGCTCGCATAGATATTCAAATAGTCAGCGATGCGGTGCTAGCAGCTCTGAGCGATACGAACACTCCTCAGGGTGTGGTTGCGGTATGCCACCAGTTCGATGTTTCACTCGAAGATGTAATTGCAACTAAGCCAAAACTTGTTGCACTGCTATCGCAGATTAGAGACCCAGGTAATGCTGGAACTGTTCTTAGAGCAGCTGATGCTGCTGGTGCTGACGCAGTTATCTTCACCGCAGGCAGTGTTGATATTTATAACACCAAGGTTGTTCGATCAACAACGGGTTCAATGTTCCATCTGCCATTTGTAGTAGACGTTGATATCAATGAAACTGTGGCTGCCCTCAAGGCTGCCGGTATTCAGGTATTAGCTGCTGACTCTTCTGGGGATTCACTTCCAGTTTTAGCGCAGGACGGAACTTTGAATGAGCCAACTGCTTGGCTGTTTGGCAATGAAGCCTGGGGCTTCGAGCCAGAAATATTGGCCTTGGCTGATCGGGTAGTGGCAGTTCCAATTTATGGAGCAGCAGAGTCACTAAACCTAGCTACCGCTGCCAGCGTGTGCCTATACTCTTCGGCTTTCGCTCAGAACTCAGTGTCAAGCTAAGCCAGCATCTAAAACTTGAAAGATATACTTGAGGTCTAATGTCAGAGAACGTGGAAATCACTAAAGCATCCGTCGATGCTGTAGTTTCTGATGCCCTGACACTTATCAAAGAGGCCACAGACCTAGCCTCACTTAAGGCAATCCGATCAGCTTCTGTTGGTGAAAACTCTGGAATTACCAAACTCAGCTCGTTGATGGGCAAACTGCCCGGCGATAAAAAAGCTGATGCAGGAAAGCTCATTACTGCAGCAAGAGCAGAACTGAACGAGGCATTCTCAGCGGCCGAGGCCGTTTTCTATCAGGCAGAACAGAACCAGAAACTCCTTGAAGAGAGTGTTGACGTTACAGCAGCTCCAATGACCCAGGTATTAGGAGCGAGACACCCACTATCTCTCCTTCAGGATGAAATCGCCGATGTCTTTATCGGCATGGGCTGGGAAATTGCCGAAGGGCCTGAAGTTGAGAGCGAATGGTTCAACTTCGATGCGCTGAACTTTGATGCAGATCACCCAGCACGTGCGATGCAAGACACATTCTTTGTTGAGCCTGTTGAGGCTCACCTAGTTCTTCGCACTCACACTTCACCGGTTCAGGTGCGTTCACTTTTAGAGCGTGAACTTCCGGTTTATGTTTTGTGCCCAGGTCGTGTTTTCAGAACTGACGAACTTGATGCAACTCACACTCCGGTATTCCATCAGGTGGAGGGACTTGCAGTTGATAAAGGTCTAACCATGGCAGATCTCAAGGGAACCCTTGAGCACTTTGCTCGAATCATGTTTGGTCCTGACGCAAAGATTCGTTTGCGTCCATCATTCTTTCCATTCACTGAACCTTCAGCTGAGTTAGATGTTTGGCACCCAGGTGCTAAAGGTGGCGCTCGTTGGGTCGAGTGGGGTGGCTGCGGAATGGTAAATCCAAACGTATTGCTAGCTGCTGGAATTGATCCAGAAGTTTATTCAGGTTTTGCTTTCGGTATGGGTATTGAAAGAACTTTGATGTTCCGTAACGATGTTAAAGATATGCACGACATGGTCGAAGCAGATGTTCGATTCTCAAAGCAGTTTGGAGTGGTGCTCTAATGCGCGTGCCACTGTTCTGGTTAGGGGAGTTTGTCGAACTTCCTAAGAATTCAACTGCTGAAACTGTCATGGCCGAATTGGTTAAGGTCGGTTTAGAAGAAGAAGGTTCGCACGGCTACACTCTGACTGGACCGATTGTTGTGGGTCAGGTTCTTGAGTTTGTTGAAGAAGAACAGTCAAATGGTAAAACCATTCGTTGGTGCCAGATAAGAGTTGCTCCTGCTGGTCAAAAAGCTGGCGACGGTGGAGAAGATGTTCGCGGCATTGTTTGTGGTGCTCGCAATTTCGAGGTCAACGACAAGGTAGTTGTAACTTTGCCTGGGGCCGTGCTGCCTGGGGATTTCAAGATAGCGGCTAGATCAACCTATGGTCACACCAGCGATGGCATGATCGCCTCTGCTCGTGAGCTTGGCCTAAGTGATGATCACGAAGGAATTCTTCGACTGGTATCCCTAGGTCTAGATCCTGAAGTAGGCACTGATGCTCTTGAACTTCTAGGTCTCGACGATGAGGCAGCAGAGGTTAACGTAACCCCTGATCGTGGTTACTGTTTCTCGATTAGAGGTATTGCTCGAGAGTTTGCTCACGCTACGGGAGCTAAGTTCACTGACCCAATAGATTCAGTCACCCCCGTTCATGGACAGGGCTTCAAGGTTGAGATAAAAGATGATGCCCCAATCCGAGGCAGAGTTGGGTCAACCAAGTTTGTGGTTAGAAGTGCCAGCAATGTGAATGCTGCGGCACCAACTCCAGCGTGGATGGTATCTCGACTGAAGCTTGCTGGCATGAGATCGATTTCTATCGTTGTTGATATCACTAACTACGTAATGCTTGAAATGGGTCAACCATTGCACGCTTATGACGCGTCCAAGCTCAACGGTTCGATCACGGTAAGAAGAGCTACCGCAGGTGAAACTCTAAAGACTTTAGATGGTCAAGAACGAACTCTTCACGTCGAAGACCTGGTAATTGCTGATGCTTCAGGATCTATTGGTTTAGCCGGTGTTATGGGTGGAGCAAGCACTGAGGTATCTCAGGTGACAACATCAGTTCTAATTGAGGCAGCCAACTTTGATGGCGTATCTATTTCTAGATCTGCTCGTAGGCATAAACTCCCTAGCGAAGCATCAAAGAGATTTGAACGAGGAGTTGATCCAAAGGTTGCTGAGTTTGCAGCCGCCCGAGCGATTGCCCTTCTTGAAGAACTTGCTAGCGCTACAGCAGATTCAATTGGAAGCTTTGTTGATAACTCTCTAACTGCAACTACGGTCTTCTTACCTGAAAGCTTTGCCTCTGAACTGACCGGGGTTGAATACACTTCAGAAGAAATCACTAACACTTTGAACGAAATAGGTTGTGTAGTTGCAACAGTTGATGGTGGTTTTGAAGTAATAGTTCCAAGCTGGCGACCTGACATCACACACAAAACAGATTTAGTTGAAGAAGTTGCGCGCATTACAGGCTATGACCGCATCCCTTCTCGGTTGCCGGTTGCACCTCCTGGTCGTGGGCTTACTCGACGTCAAAAGATGCGTCGGGCTGTTATGAACCAACTTTCCGCTACCGGACATGTTGAAGTTCTGACTTATCCATTCTTGAAGAAAGAGCAGAACTCATACTTTGCAGAAGAGCATTCAGCACGAGTGGTTCTCGCGAATGCCATGCAAGAAGACGTAAATGAGATGCGCCTAGGCATGTTGCCAGGCCTAATTGATGCAGCTAAGCGAAATGTTTCTAGAACTCTTACCGACCTCTCTATTTATGAAGTTGGTTTGGTTTTCAACCCAGCAAAATCAAACGTTCCGGTATCGCTTCCTAGTGGAACAGCTCTGCCAAGTGCTAAAGATTTAGAACTCTTGCACGAAAGTGTTCCTCTTCAACCTCTGTCATTAGGTGTTTTGTTTGTCGGTAACAGATTGTCGGATCAGGTTGGTCGTAAGGCCAGTCGTTCAGGCTACGCTGATGCAATTCAAGCAGCTCGGGTTGCTGCCCATTCAGTTGGCGTAGAACTTGATCTTCAACAGGCAACGCCAAAAGGTTTTCATCCTGGTAGAACTGCGGAACTACTCATCAAGGGAACTGATGTAAGTGTTGGTTTCGCAGGTGAGTTGCATCCTGAATTAGCTCTTGCTAACGACTTACCTCGCCAAGTTGGTGTTGTTGAAATGAACTTGGAAACTTTGTTTGCTAGTGCTCCTGAAATTATCAAAGCAGGAGCGGTTGACACCTACCCGGCTGCAACGCAAGACCTTTCTCTGGTAATTGATTCCAATATTCCTGCCGGTGCAGTGCTAGAAGTTCTTGCCAGTGCTGCTGGTGAACTTTTAGAGGAAATAGTTTTAGTAGATGACTATAGAGGCACCAACCTTGAAGAAGGCAAGAAGTCTTTGACTTTTGCGCTTAGATTCAGAGCGAATGATCGAACCTTGACTCAGGTCGAGGCTAGCCAGGCTAGAGACAACGCAGTCTCAGCAGCTAATGCCAAATTTGGCGCAACAATCAGAGCTTAACTAAATCTTCTAAGGAGTCAGCCATGAAACTAAAGGTTGCGATAGCTGGCGCTAGCGGATATGTCGGGGGAGAACTTGCTCGGGTTATGGAGCAACATCCGAATCTGGAACTTGTCACAGTAACTGGTAACAGCAGTGTCGGAGAAACTTTAGGTTCACTCAATCCTCAGTTGACTACATATGCTGATTTAGTTTTTGTTGCAAACACTCAAGAGAACCTTTTAGGACATGACGTCGTCTTCTTAGCCCTTCCACACACTAAGTCCGCTGAAGTTGCTAACTGGATAAGTGAGGATGTGCTCGTTTTGGATTGTGGAGCCGACTTCCGTCTTGAATCAGCTGAAGATTTTGAGAAGTTCTATAAAACCAAACATGCTGGATCTTGGGTATATGGAATGCCTGAGCTTCTCCGAGAGAACAACACTAAGCAGCGCGAGCTACTTGTGGCGCAAAAGAGAATAGCTGTGCCTGGTTGCAATGCAACAGCGATCACCTTAGCTTTCGCCCCGTTGCTTAGGGAAAGACTGATATCGCCAAGCGATCTCGTATCAACTCTTTCTGTAGGTACCAGTGGAGCAGGTCGCAATGCTGAGGTAAATCAAGGAGAGGCACTTGCCTCAGCATTTGCTTATCAAGTTGGTGGAATCCATCGCCACATTCCTGAAGTTGAGCAAAATCTCAACAGGATTTCTGAAGTTAAAGTTTCTTTAACCTTTACACCTGTTTTGGTTCCAATGTTCCGAGGAATCTTGGCTGTGAACACAGCGCAGCTTTTACCAGGTAAAGACTTGGCTCAAGTCAGAAGAGTTTTTCTAGACGCCTACTCGGAAGAGCCGTTCATTGAACTATTGCCTCAAGGTCAATTCCCGAATACCGCTGATAGTGAATTCAACAATAAGGTTCAGGTAGGTCTTGCAGTAGATGAGTCAAGTGGAAAAGTTATTGTGATTTCAGCCATCGATAACTTAGTTAAAGGAACTGCAGGTGCTGCTTTGCAGAGTATGAACATCGCTCTGGGATTGCCTGAAGAAACTGGCATAGCGGGTGTGAGCAAATGATTAAGGCAGATCAAACGAATTTAGACCTCGCGCGTATCAAAGCTCAGACTCTTATTGATTCAGATGCTTGGATTAGGAAATTTCAAGGCAAAGTATTTGTTGTCAAGTTTGGCGGCAATGCCATGGTCGACGAGCGTCTTCAGCAAGCCTTTGCTCAAGACATTGCTTTTTTGAATTTGGTTGGTATCAAAGCAGTGGTTGTCCATGGAGGTGGGCCACAAATTACATCTCGACTATCCGAATTAGGGATGAAGAGCGAGTTTATAGATGGACTTCGCGTTACACCGCAAGAGGCCATCGAAGTTGTTCGAGATGTACTAATGAATGAAATCAGCTCTCCTTTGGCCAAGATGATTGAACAAGCTGGGGCGAAGTCCGCGGTATTCAATGGCGAAACTGGCGGTTTGTTCACCGCAGCAATCACGCGAGCAGATTTGGGCCTAGTTGGCGAAGTAGTATCGGTCAATCCGACTGAGCTCATGGATTCTTTGAATTCTGGATTAATTCCAGTTGTTTCAACCATCGCTCCTGATGGATCTGGCCAGTTAGTCAACGTGAACGCAGATTTAGCAGCGGCTTCACTTGCAGTTGCTCTAAAGGCAGAGAAGTTGGTTGTGTTGACTGACGTACCGGGACTTTACAGTGATTGGCCAAACAAGGAGTCTTTGGTTAGTGAACTAACAGCTACTGAACTTGAAGAGTTATTACCTGAACTTGAATCGGGCATGATTCCTAAGATGCAAGCGTGCTTGAATGCTGTTCAAGGTGGTGTGTCAAAAGCGCACATCATTGATGGGAGAGTCCCACACAGCATTTTGTTGGAAGTGTTTACACCTTCTGGAATTGGCACTTTGGTGCTGCCATAACTGGATTGAAGAGGAAGATTGACTTATGACTAGACATTTCCTGAGGGATGATGACATCACTCCTTCTGAGCAAGCGGAGATATTGAAACTTGCTTTGGAACTCAAGACGAATCCTTACTCACACAAGCCTTTTGCTGGGCCTAAAACTGTCGCAGTGATTTTTGACAAGACTTCAACCCGAACAAGAGTTTCTTTTGCAGTTGGAATCAGCGATCTGGGTGGAGTTCCACTCATAATCGATGCTCAGGGTAGTCAGATGGGCGCTAAGGAGTCTGTAGCAGACACAGCAAGGGTTTTAGAACGCCAAGTAGCTCAGATTGTTTGGCGAACATACGCCCAGTCTGGTTTAGAGGAGATGGCTGCTTTTTCTAAAGTCCCAGTTATCAATGCACTCAGTGATGAATTTCACCCTTGCCAACTTCTGGCAGATCTGCTGACCATCCAAGAACACAAGGGTAAGTTAGCAGGACTAAAACTTGTTTACATCGGGGATGGTAACAACATGGCTAACTCTTACATGTTGGCAGGAGCGATGGCAGGAATGCATGTGGTGGTTGTCACTCCAGAAAAGTATTCTCCTTCAGGTGAAGTCGTTGCTAAAGCGGATGCAATCGCATTTGATACAGGCGGGTCAGTCTCTGTTTCATCAGATCCAACAGAAGCAGTTGTTGGTGCAGATGTTTTAGCTACCGACACCTGGGTATCGATGGGGAAAGAAGCTGAGAAAGCTGAGCGAGTTAATGACTTTGCTGGTTTCACAATTGACTCCGAGCTTTTAACACTCGCTAAACCAGATTCAATTGTTTTGCACTGTTTACCTGCCTACCGTGGCTATGAGATTAGCGCTGAGGTATTAGATGGTAGCCAGGCTGTGATTTGGGATGAGGCAGAAAACCGTCTTCATGCACAAAAAGCCTTGATGGTTTGGTTAGATCAACGTGCCAAGTAAAATCGTAGTAATCCCGATGAAGTTTTTAGTCGAGAGCATTTAAGGAGCAACGATGTCAGAACGTGTAGTGCTTGCCTATTCAGGTGGCCTAGATACCTCGGTCGGTATTGGCTGGTTGAAAGAGGCTACAGGTAAAGAAGTTGTGGCTCTAGCTATCGATGTTGGTCAAGGTGGCGAAGACATGAACGTTATCCGTCAGCGCGCCTTGGACTGCGGAGCTGTTGAGGCAATCGTAATTGATGCTAAATCTGAGTTCGCTGATGACTATTTGATGCCAGCGCTGAAAGCTAACGCTCTCTATCAGAAGAGATATCCTTTGGTATCTGCACTCTCACGACCTCTAATTGGTAAGCACCTAGCTAGCGTTGCTAGAAAGCTTGGCGCAGACAGCGTGGCACATGGTTGCACCGGTAAAGGCAATGACCAGGTTCGTTTTGAGGCAGCGGTGGCTGCTATTGCTCCAGAACTCAAGTCAATTGCTCCTATTCGCGATTTGGCTTTGACTAGAGATAAAGCAATTGAGTTTGCAGAGAAGAACAACCTGCCAATTGCTCAGAACAAGAAGTCGCCATACTCTGTTGACCAGAACGTATGGGGTAGAGCAGTTGAAACTGGTTTCCTAGAGGACCCTTGGAACGCACCCATTGAAGATTTGTATTCCTATACTCAAGACCCAGATGTTTACAGAGAAGCCACTGAAATCACAATCTCGTTTGAGTCGGGTATTCCTGTAGCAATTGATGGGGTTCGTTACTCAGCTATTGAACTGGTGCAGAAGATGAATGATCTAGCTGGAGCACACGGTGTTGGCCGAATCGATATCGTTGAAGATCGCCTAGTTGGAATAAAGAGCCGAGAGATCTATGAATCACCGGCTGGTATTGCTTTGATTGCAGCTCATGAAGAGTTAGAGAATCTAACTCTTGAGCGTGATGTGAATAGATTCAAGCGTGGCATTGAAGCTCGTTGGGCAGATCTTGTCTACGAGGGCCTTTGGTTCTCTGGCTTGAAGAGATCCCTCGATGTTTTTATCGATCACACTCAGGAGCATGTCACAGGGGATGTTCGCCTGAAGATGCAGGGTGGCAGGGCAGTGGTCACTGGCCGTAAGTCAGAAGAATCCTTGTATGACTTTAGTCTTGCTACCTATGACACAGGCGATACTTTTGATCAGTCGTTGGCTAAGGGCTTCATTGAACTATGGGCATTGCCAAGCAAGATTGCTGCCAGACGAGACGCCAACAGAGGTAAGAGATAGTCATGTCTGAATCATCATCGCTATGGGGCGGCAGGTTTACTGGAAGCACTAATGATGCAGTTGCTGCCCTTAGTCGCTCAGTACATTTTGATTGGCGTTTAGCTTCATACGACATAAAGGGAACCAGAGCACACCTTCTGGCTCTGAGGGCTGCTGGCTACCTAGCTGAGGCTGAGTTGGTCAAGCTTGATAAATCTTTAGTGGAACTAGATAAAAGAGTTACTTCAGGAATGTTTGTTGCCAAGGCCAGTGACGAAGATGTGCACAGTGCACTTGAGCGTGGACTGATTGAGATGGTTGGTCCTGAACTTGGCGGCAAAGTCCGAGCCGGCAGATCACGCAATGACCAGATTGCGACTTTGATTCGCATTTACCTTCTTGACCAGGCTCAGTTATTGAAAACTGAAGTTCTGCAATTGATTGATGTTCTAACCACATTGGCACAGGAGCACTTGAGTGAGCCAATGCCAGGTCGCACACATTTCCAACACGCGCAACCAGTTCTGCTCTCACATCACCTTCTAGCCCATGCCTGGCCTTTAGTTAGAGACCTTGAACGTCTTGCTCAGTGGCGGGAGAGAGCATCCTTCTCACCTTATGGAGCTGGTGCTCTAGCCGGTACCTCTTTGGAACTAGATCCGAATATTGTTTCCGAAGCACTTGGATTGACGGCACCAATGGCCAACTCGATGGACGCCACCTCATCCCGGGACGTTGTTGCTGAATTTGCGTTTATTGGAACCTTGATTTCAATTAATCTCTCACGATTTGCTGAGGAGATCATTATTTGGGCAAGTGCTGAATTCAACTACGTCAAACTCGCCGACGCATTCTCCACTGGCTCCTCGATCATGCCGCAGAAGAAGAATCCTGATGTTGCGGAATTGACTCGAGGTAAAGCTGGTCGAATCATTGGTGATTTGACAGGGTTGCTTTCAACTTTGAAAGCTCTTCCACTGTCTTACAACCGCGATCTTCAGGAAGACAAAGAACCGGTATTTGATATTGCAGATAGTTTGCTGCTAATACTTCCTGCCTTCACAGGCATGGTCGCAACCATGCAGTTCAACACAGCCAGGATGGAAGAACTAGCTTCAGCTGGCTACTCACTTGCAACTGACGTTGCTGAGTGGCTTGTAAAGCAAAGAGTTCCCTTCAGAGATGCCCACGAAATCACTGGAAAGCTCGTTGCCTTTGCCGAAAGCAACAGCTTGGAGCTTGATGAAGTTTCTGATTTAGATCTTGCGGCCATAAGCTCTCATCTGACCCCAGAGGTTCGTGAGGTGCTCAGCGTTTCAGGATCTATCCGTTCCAGAACTGGCGCTGGCGGAACATCGGTTCCAAGAGTCTTAGATCAAATCAGTGCGTTGCGTAAACTGGTGCCTAGCGAAAACAGGTAGGTTTTAGTAATGGCGACAAGCGAAGCACTTCAGCACCAGAGCAACGACTCTTCTTTTCCAGATATCTGGGAAGAATTGAAGTGGCGTGGGCTTGTAGCCATTTCCACCGATGAGGCAGAACTTCAAAATGCCCTAAAGTCTTCATCACTAACTTTCTACTGTGGATTTGACCCAACTGCTCCAAGCTTGCATCTAGGAAATCTAGTGCAACTTCTTGTTATGCGCAGGCTCCAACTCGCAGGTCACAACCCTTTGGTTTTGATTGGTGGCGCTACTGGACTCATTGGAGACCCTAAACCGACTTCAGAGCGAACGCTCAACACCAAAGAGACAGTTGCGGACTGGGTGCAGCGACTAGGTTCACAGGCACAGCGCTTCCTGTCTTTTGATGGTTCAAACGGAGCCAAGTTGGTCAATAACTTAGATTGGACCGCACCACTTAGTTCAATAGATTTTCTTAGAGACATTGGTAAGCACTTCCGAGTAGGGAAAATGCTCAGCAAGGACGCTGTGTCTGCGCGCCTGAACTCTGATGCAGGTATTTCATTCACTGAGTTCTCGTATCAGATCCTGCAGGGGATGGACTTCCTTGAGCTATACCGAAGAAACAACTGTGTTTTGCAAATTGGTGGCAGCGACCAGTGGGGAAACTTGACCAGTGGAACTGATTTGATTCACAAAGTTGAGGGCAAGAGCGCCTACATTCTGGCTACCCCACTAATCACCGATTCAGAGGGCAAGAAGTTCGGTAAATCGGAGGGAAATGCGATCTGGCTAGACACCGAACTGACTTCTCCTTACGCCTTCTATCAGTTCTGGCTAAATGTGGAAGACTCTAACACCCTAAACCTGCTCAAAGTATTCACTTTCTTGAGTAAAGACGAGATTGCACAGCTTGAAAACCAGCTGATTTCTGAACCGCATCTCAGAGCCGCTCAAAAACGCCTAGCTTACGAAGTTACCTCTTTGGTGCACTCAGCTAAGGCAGCGGATGATGTTATTGCGGCTTCTCAAGCACTCTTTGGCCAGGGTGAGCTTGAGCAGTTGGATTCGGCGACATTGCGATCAGCGCTTGAGGCTCTGCCTAATGTGAGTGCACCTTTGGGAGCTAATGTGGCAGACCTTCTAGTTGAAACAGGGCTAGTTGCCAGCCTTAGCGCTGGAAGAAGAGCTATTGCAGAAGGTGGGGTATACCTAAACAACCTTCGTGTTGAGGATGAAAAAGCCACCCTCAACGAACTAATAATGGGGGAGTTTGCTGTCCTTCGAAGAGGGAAGAAAACCCTAGCCGGTATTTTTGGCCAAAAATAGCCAGAAATACGCATCTCGATTTGACTTGGTAGTCATTCAAGCGTAAAGTTTTACCTGTTGCCCACAGTTTGAGAAGTACATTTTATGGATCTCGGCTCAAGTGCAACCAAAAAGCTCACAAAGAAACCGGTAATTTGGCGACTTTGGAGCAATTTGGACTTCCACTCCAAATTAATTTAGAAAATTTTAGATTAATTACTGATGTCTATTTGACTTAAGTGCAAAAAGTGGTAAGTTAGTGAAGTTGCTCTGCGTAGGACCCTAGCGGGAAATCTCAGATGCATCCGATCCTTGAGAACTCAACAGCGTGCACAATGTCGATGCCAAGAA
>JBMOFL010000032.1:0-11994 GCA_049314335.1 Rhodoluna sp.
AATTGACCTTCATTCATCTGACCGTGGGCAACTGCAATCCTGGCTTCAGGAACTAATTCTGCTAGTTGGGATGCAACCTTATCTATTGAGTCCACGCGGTTATGGACAAAGAAGACTTGTCCTTCTCTGATGAGTTCTCGATGGATAGCAGCTGCTACCTGCTTCTCGTTGTATGGACCTATGTAAGTGAGAATTGGGTGGCGCTCTTCTGGAGGGGTAGCCAGAGTAGACATTTCTCTAATTCCTGTAATGGCCATCTCTAGAGTTCTAGGGATAGGGGTAGCCGACATGGAGAGCACATCAACGTTGGTCTTCATGTCTTTGAGCTTCTCTTTGTGCTCAACACCAAAGCGTTGTTCTTCGTCAATGATGATTAGCCCTAGATCTCTAAACTTCACACCACTTGATAGCAATCTATGAGTTCCGATTACAACATCAACTTCACCGGTAGCAAGAGCTGCAATTGTTTCTTTAGATTCCTTGGCTGACTGGAATCTTGATAGCGCTCTAACGTTCACTGGGAAGCCTGCAAAGCGTTCAATGAAGGTTTCAACGTGCTGACGAACTAACAGTGTTGTTGGAACTAGAACTGCAACTTGCTTGCCATCTTGAACTGCCTTGAAGGCTGCTCTAATGGCAATCTCAGTCTTGCCGTATCCAACATCTCCTGCAACCAATCGATCCATAGGAACTGGTCGTTCCATGTCTCTTTTGATTTCTTCAACTGTGTTGAGTTGATCTGGGGTTTCCACAAATGGGAAGCTGTCTTCCATCTCTCTTTGCCAAGGAGTATCAGGTAAGAATGCATAGCCTTTGGCATTCATTCTTGCTGAGTAAAGTTTCACTAGGTCAATAGCAATCTTGCGAACAGCTTTTCTAGCATTGCCTTTGACCTTGGACCAGTCAGAGCCACCCATCTTTGATAGCACTGGTGCTTCCCCGCCAACGTACCTAGTTAGGAAATCTAATTGATCTGTTGGAACGTAGAGAACATCGCCAGAGAGTCCACGCTTAGATGGAGCATATTCAATAGTTAGATACTCTCTCGTGTGCTTATGTGTGCCAACACCCATCTGTCTTTGCACCATCTCAACAAAGCGTCCAATGCCATGAATCTCATGAACAACATAGTCGCCTGCCTTGAGAGCTAATGGATCAACTGCCTGACCTCTTTTAGCTGCAAGCTTTGGACGCTTAGCCTGGTTGTAACCTGCACCTCTGCCAAAGAAATCACTGTCGGTTAGCAGAATGAGTTTTGCATCGCTTGAGGCAAAGCCTTTTCTAATCGGAGCTTGAATCAAGATAACTTCAGTGACCTTTTCATCAACGCTAGCCAGAGATTCTGGAAGCTCTTCTAAGACTTTGGCAGGGACCTTAGCTAAAGCTAATAGCTCCGCGATGCGTTCTGCTGTGCCATGGCCAGGAGATGCGATAACTACCTGTTGACCGTTAGCTAACTGATCTGCAATGAAGTCAATTGGTTCAACATCTAGCCCCTTGAAGTTAGGTATCTCTAAAAGGTGTAGCTGTATCTGTTGAGTCTCATCCGCTAAGAAAGAGGAGATGCTAATCAGTTGCCTGTCTTCAAGCCCAATTGTGAAATCATGCAAAGCTTTGAAACCACCAGCACTTAGATCGATCGGTGCCTTAGCTCCTTCTAATGCAGCATCCCAGGCTGCGTGTAGGAACTCTTCATTGGTTTCAATTAGGTTGGCAGCTCTTGCCATTGACTTCTCTGGAGATAGTAGAACAACATACGCATCTTTAGCCATGTAGTCAGAGATCTGCCCTAGAGAACCAACTAAGGCTGGGGCTAAAGATTCCATGCCATCAACAGGGATGCCCTGACCAATCTTGGCAAGCATGGTTGAAAGGTTAGGGAACTCATGTTCCATCTCACGGGCACGAAGTGCTACCTCAGGAGTGATGATGATTTCTCTAGCCGGATAGATGGTTAGTTCGTTGGGTCTGCCATCAAGAGATCTTTGGTCAGCAACGCTGAACTCTCTCATCTGCTCTAGCTCATCGCCGAAGAATTCAAGACGAATGGCGTGACTACTTGTGGTTGGGAATATGTCTAGGATTCCACCGCGCACTGCAAACTCGCCTCGCTTAGTAACCATGTCGACTCTTTGATAGGCAATCTCAACCAGTTTCAAAGTTAGCTCTGGCAGTAAATACTCTCCAGATACTTTCAAGTTCAAAGGTGGGTAATCAGCTAACCCAAGAACAACTGGCTGTAAGGCTGATCTAATTGATGCAACAACAAAGACCTGTTTATTACTCTTCTCTTTATTGAGTTCGTTGAGCCTGTGAAGTGTCTTTAGTCTTCGACCCACTGTCTCAGCAGAAGGTGAGAGTCTTTCGTGAGGAAGTGTCTCCCAAGAGGCAAACTCTAGAACTTCAGCATCTGGGTTAGTAGAAGTTAGGAACTCAACAAGGTCTTCTGCTTCTCTACCTGAGCTAACAACAACTAAACACTGCTGAGAAAGTTTCTTAGACTGACGAAGATCAGCAATAGCGCTCAAGATCCAGGGTTGTGCTCCAGTGGGGGCAACGACCTCTAAACGCTTGTTTGTTAGGGATTTACTGACCTGAACGAAGGGGTAAGCATCTGAAACGCGTGCAACAAGGCGCGACAACCCCTCAGAAACTTTGATCGCGTCCATGGGACAAGTCTAAGTCGATTTAGCTAGTTGTATTTCTGTTGGGATTCAGCCAAACCAATGGTGGCTATTGCCTCCACCATGTCTGCTGCAATTTCTAAGGTAGTAGGCAGTTCTTCTTTTTCGGTTGAGTTGAAGTTTTGGAGGACAAAATCTGCTGTGTCCATGCGTCCTGGTGGTCTACCGATACCGACTCTTAGCCTGATGTAGTCGTTGCCTATCGCACTGATGATATCTCTCAGTCCATTGTGACCACCGTGGCCACCAGAGAACTTGATCTTGAGCGTTGCAGCGTCAATGTCTAGTTCATCATGAATGACAATTAGGTTCTCTGGCTCTAGGTCATAAAACTTTAGAAGGTTAGCAACCGGTCCTCCTGAAGTGTTCATGTATCCGAGAGATTTAGCTAGTACTAGTTTTGGGGCATCAAAGCCTTGGCCTAGTTTGCCTTCGGCAACCATGGCGTGTGCTTTGTGTGATTTGAATGTTGCATTAGTTCTTTTGGCAAGAACGTCTAAGACCATCTGCCCGACGTTATGCCGGTTGTGAGAATAGTCGGGCCCGGGGTTACCGAGCCCGACTATTAGATAAGTCTTAGTAGAGATGACTACTCTGCCTTTGGAGCTTCTGCTGCTGGAGCTACTTCTGCTTCTTCAGCTGCACCGGCACCGGTACCGATAACGGTAGCGATAAGTACATGGTCATCTAGGTCTAGCTTTGCGCCAGCTGGAAGCTTGATGTCTCCTGCTGTTACGTGGAAACCTAGGCCTTCTTTGTTGAAGACAACTTCAACGTATTCAGGAATGGTGGTTGCATCTACTTCTAGCTTTAGGGTCTTGTGCTCTAGATCGATAACAGTTCCTGACATTGACTCTCCAACAACGTGTACTGGAACTTCAACGTGAACTCTTTCACCCTTGACGATTTCAACAAGGTCAACGTGTTCGATGATCTGAGTTACAACATCTTTAGATGCGCTCTTCACTAGAACTGTTTCCTTCTTGCCGTTTAGGTCTAGCTCGATGATTGCGTTCTTGTGACGAAGCACTAGCGCGATTTCGTGAGCTGGAAGTGTGATGTGACGTGGCTCTGAGCCGTGACCGTAGATAACAGCAGGAGTTCTACCGGCTGCTCTTGACTTACGGGCTGATCCTTTACCAAAGCTGGTACGGAATTCGCCTACTAGTTTGTTCTCTGACATGAGTTTTCCATTTCTTTTAGGTGTTCAACTCAAGCGTGTTACGCGAGGAACCCTGGCCCTAAAGCCTTGACCCCGTCGATTACGGTTACGATTTGTAACCCTCGCCGTTGTTTCTAGGCAAGTCTAGTTCTAGCTTCGGCTCATGGCAACCCGGCGGATTGCATATCTAGCTAGCACTGCTATTCCTAGGATTACAAAGCTCACCTGAACGGCAGGGCCTGGGACATTCAATAGGAGCAATAGGCAGAGGGCAAAGCCTAGGACTGCAAAGATACGGGGTTGTCTGCGTTGTTCTTTGGGCTGCATGAAGGCTGAGATGTGACCGATAGCGTAGTAAAGCAGAACTGAGAAGCTCGAGAAGGCGATAACCCACTGGGTGTATTGAGAGGTTTGAATCAAGGTGATTGCTCCCGCTGCAATTAGAACTTCAGCTAGCCAAGGAGCACCGAAGCGGTTGCGCTTAGCAAATACTGGTGGCAGTTCCTTATCCTCAGCCATGGTGGCTGCTGTTCTGGATACTCCTGCCAGCAGGGCCAGTATCGAGCCAAGGCTTGCTCCCACAACCACTAGGTCAATAAGCCATGCCGGAAACCAAGGAGCTGTGATGCTCAGCATTGATTCAAATACTGCAGGGTGCACTGCTTCATTACTTGGCTGAAGTATTCCGATGAAGACGATGGTGATTAGAAGGTAGATCACGAGAACGGCAGCTAAAGATATCGCTATTGCTTTAGGAATGTTCTTCTTAGGATCTTTTACTTCATCCCCTAGAGTTGCCACTCTTGCATAACCTGCAAATGCAAAAAAGATGATTGAAGCGGCTGAGAGAGTGGAAAGGCTAGCTGAAGGCAAAAGCATATCGGTAGTGAAGCTACGCGAACTTAGTCCATGGGTAAAACCTGAAGATATGGCAAAAACTATGAACCCAATTGTGATTATGGCAAGAGCTGCCGCCATCTGTGCTGTTCGGTTAATACCTAAAAGATTTAGGGCTGTCATCAAAAGAATTGATGCAACAGCTACCGGCCTACCCGGATAGCCAGGCAGCAGATAGGTTTCGATAATGATAGCTATGGCGGCGATTGAAGCAATCTTGCCAAAGACAAATGAGAATCCTGCGATAAAGCTAAAGTCTTTAGGAAGATAAACTCTGGCGTAACTATAAACACCACCTGCCCTAGAGACATGGCTCGCCAGTTGATAGACAGACGCGGCGTTAAGGCTTGCTACCAAAGCAGCGAGAGCTAGGGCTACGAAGATCTGATCATCGACTTTTTCCCAGGCTGTTGACCAAACGAAGAAAACACCAGCTCCGAGCATTGAAGCCAAACCAATGGCAACTGCTCCAAATAACGAAAGCTGTTGTGGTTTAGACGTGACCATCGAAGAGGCTAGTTACGCTGTCATCGTTGAAGACTGAAGAAATAGCACTAGCAATCAGCGGAGCAATTGAAAGTACTGTCAACTTCTCGAATTGCTTTGACGGGTCAATTGGCAAAGTGTTGGTAACAATGACATTGTCAACATCAGCACCCGATAGACGCTCAACTGCAGGATCACTAAACACTGCGTGGGTTGAAGCAACGATGATTCGTTCTGCACCGTTGTCTCTAAGTGCTTTAGCAGCAGCAACGATAGTTCCTGCAGTGTCAATCATGTCGTCCACTAGAACACAGATGCGGCCTTCAACTTCACCAACAAGTTCATTGACCTGAACCTGGTTTGGCTTGTTAGGGTCACGTCTCTTGTGAATGATAGCTAGCGGTGCACCTAGTCGGTCAGCCCAGATGTCCGCTACTCGAACGCGTCCTGAGTCCGGTGAAACAACGGTTAGGTTATCTCCACCAAAGGTTTGCTTCACGTAGTCAGCTAGTAATGGCAGTGCCCAAAGGTGATCCACCGGTCCATCAAAGAAACCCTGAATCTGCGGTGAGTGCAGATCTACCGACATCAGTCGGTCTGCACCCGCTGCCTTGTATAGGTCAGCTACTAGTCGAGCTGAGATAGGCTCACGTCCCTTGTGCTTCTTGTCTTGTCTGGCGTAAGGGAAGAAAGGTGAGACAACTGTGATGCGCTTAGCGCTTGCTCTTTTTAGAGCATCAATCATGATTAGCTGTTCCATCAACTGATCGTTGATAGGAGCGGAGTGAGACTGGATAACGAAAGCATCAACACCACGAACGCTCTCATCGAAACGAACGAAGATTTCACCGTTAGCAAAGTCATACGAGGTGGTTGGCACGATAGGGGTATCCAGCAGTGTTGCTATCTCTTGAGCTAGAGCTGGGTGTGCTCTTCCGGTTGCAAGAAGTAAACGCTTTTCTCCTGTTGATCTCTTGGCCATGTGCTTTTCTCGTTTCCTTGTTACTCGGTTGCTTTTTTAGCAGCATCAGCTGATGCCGTATTTGGTCTTTTTGCTATTACCCACCCTGCAAGATTACGTTGTGGAGCAACGTTCATCGCAAGTGAGCCTGGTTCAACGTCTTTACGAACAACAGTTCCAGCAGCTGTGTATGCACCATCACCAATGGTGATAGGTGCAACAAACACGTTGTGTGAACCAGATCTCACGTGTGAACCGATAACGCTGTGATGTTTGGAAACACCGTCGTAGTTAGCAAAGATGGTTCCTGCGCCAATGTTGGTGTGCTCACCGATGGTGGCATCCCCCACATAACTTAGGTGTGGAATCTTGGAACCTGTACCGATAACAGCATTCTTAGTTTCAACAAAGGTACCGATTTTGCCACCTGCACCTAGGTGAGTACCTGGTCTTAGATAACTGAAAGGACCGACGGTTGAATCATCTTCAATGATGGAACCGGCTATCTGAGATTTGGTTATTGAAACGTTTGAACCAACCTGAGCATCAGTGATGACTACCTCAGGACCGATAGTTGAACCTTTACCAATTCTTGTAATTCCTTTTAGGTGAGTACCTGGCAGTAACGTGACATCTTCAGCTAAGACAGCGGTGATGTCAATGAAGGTTGACTCAGGCTGAGTGATAGTTACACCAGCAAGCATCCAACCCTCACAGATTCTTCTGTTTAGTTCACTACTGACCTGTTGAAGTTGAACTCTGTTGTTCACTCCAGCAACTAGCCAGTTATCAGCTACCTGAAGGGCGTTTACTTTACTACCGGTTTTTAGAATCTCCACTGCTGCATCGGTTAGATACTTCTCACCAGCTGCATTATGTGTTCCGATAGCACTCAGCGCCTGCTTTAGAGCTTTGAAGTCAAAGACATAGACACCTGCGTTAACTTCGGTTATCTCAAGCTCTTCGTCGGTAGCATCACGTTGCTCAACAATAGATCTGAATGAACCTGCATCATCTCTCACGATGCGGCCATAGCCGGTTGGATCAGCGAAGGCTGCTGTAAGTAAGGTTGCTCCAGCAGCGCTCTGCAGGTGAATATCAATCATCGACTCAATGGTTTGCACATCCAGTAGAGGAACATCACCGCTGGTAACAACTACCGCTCCTGAGAAATCATCTGGCAGCGCATTAACTGCACATTCCACTGCACGACCGGTGCCAGGGATCTCATCCTGCATGACTATGTGTGCAGTTGGGTAAAAGGCATTTATATAAGCCTCAAGTTTGTCTTTTTCATGTCTAATAACGGGAATAACTCTTTGAGCACCCAGAGCGGTAGCTGTGGCCAGAGCATGACCAAGCATAGGTAAGCCAGCTATTTCATGCAGAACTTTAGGTGTTGATGAGCGCATTCTGGTGCCTTCACCAGCGGCTAGCACGATAACTGCTAAGTGCTGCTCGCTCATCTAACCTCCTATATGCGATTTTATTGCTGCTCCCCCAGGATTCGAACCTGGACCGAACACCTCCAAAGGGTGCCGTGCTGCCGTTACACTAGGGAGCATTGTGAACCGCCTAAGCAATTAACACATGCTTAGTCTGCCAGAAGTTTAGGTACTTTTTACTTTAGTTAGCCATCTAGTCTGGCCCCTTGGGCCAAACCCTTAGAGGTGAGCGCTACTAGCCCCTGAGATTTCAATACTTTAGAAACCTCCACTGCCTTATCCTCTGAATCAAACAGCGCTGCAATAGTTGGCCCAGATCCGGAGACCATGGCCCTTATCGCTCCTAACTGCTCCAATTGGTCCACTAAGTCACTTAGAGCAGGCATCAAACTAAAAGCAGCCTTCTCTAGATCATTAGCCATATTCTTCCCCAGTTCCTCAACGGAAGAGATGTTAGGAAACTCTGCAAGGTCCTTGAACGGACTTTGTGTTCCTATTTCATCAAAGGCAGCAAACACAGTTGGAGTCGATAGACCTTTGTTACTTGCACAGAGTAGCCAGTTAGTCTCAAAAGCTAAATCAGCTAGCGGGGTGATGATTTCACCGCGACCTGTGCCAAGAGCCATTCCTCCATAAATACAGAACGGAACATCAGAACCTAGTTCAGCTCCGATAACAGCTAACTCATCAATCGAAAGTCTTGGTGTGCCATGTTCCTGATGCATGAACTCGTTCATAGCAATAAGCATCGCTGCCGCATCAGCTGAACCTCCAGCCATACCTCCTGCAACAGGAATTCGTTTGTGGATATCTATCTGAAGATCAGGTGTTGCTTTGCCTAGCTTCTCAGCAAAGAGCACTGCAGTCTTGTGAACTAGGTTGTTGTGATCAGTAGGTACAGCTCTAATGTGGGCTTCAGGAATAAGGTCACCATGTACATAAATACTGATGCCTGTGCCTGGTTCAGCTTTCACAAGAGTTAGTTCTTCCCTTAGGTCGAGAGCTAAATAAAGTGAGTTCACAGGATGGTAGCCATCGCTAGCTAGTTGCCCAACCTGAAAGACAAGGTTGACCTTGGCTGGAGCTGAACTCCTAATCATTTTGTTCATCGCGTTACCTGACTTGCTACCTGATCTAGTAATTCGGCCCAAAATACAGTTCTGTTATTAACAGTTTCTTTACCAGCAATGAATTCATGTTCAATTATGACATCGCAGCTGCTACCGCGCTGTTGAAGGTTGATGGTTGCTCTGGTCTCATCAGCAAAGCTAAGCACCAAGCGCTCGGAGTCAACTTGCTTCAAGAAACGTTTGAAGTCGTCACCGTAGAGTATTTCACTGTTCAAAATGCTGAAGACCCTAAAGCTTGATGCTTCAATGACCTTTGAGATTCTAAGGACTGAGTCGCTAACTGAATTGGTCTTAGGTGCTTCACGCCACTTCAAATACATGAGAGCTATAGAGTTAGCCCACCACTTTTGCACTCGGTAATTGCTCTGCAACCAGGCTGCTATTTCTTTAGCCTTTGCCTCACGATGAGCAGATTGGAAGATGGTTTCTAGCCACTCTTCTTTTTGTCTACCCGTGTTGGTAACAAGTTGGTCAGAACTCAGATCTGCGGTAGGAGACTTGTCGGGAATAAGCATCGCTCTTCTACCGGACTTCTTTATCTCTTCTTTTTGAGTTGAAGGATGAGCTTGAAATACTGGTAGGTCATCGAAGATGCCGGGGTCTTTTACCTTCTTCTTAAACATCTAGCCCTGCCTAGCTTTGGCGATGGCTACAAAATCCAGAATGTTCAGTGCCTCGCCTCGTTTAGTTGGATCAATACCTGCACGCAACAAAACCTCTTCGGCATGTGCTGCCGATCCCGCCCATTCGGCTAATGCTTGCCTAAGGGTCTTTCTTCTTTGAGAGAAAGCATTATCAATAACGGCAAATGTTTCAAGTCTCAGTTCTTCAGTGCCTAACGGAACTTCTCTTTTCACAAAGTAGACCAAAGCAGAATCAACGTTTGGGGCTGGCCAAAAGATATTTCTACCGATGTTGCCAGCAAGATTGGCATGAGCATACCAAGCCAGTTTGGCTGAAGGCACACCATAAACTTTTGAACCAGGCAGTGCTGCTAATCGATGAGCAACTTCTGCCTGCACCAAAACAAGACCCGAGTGAATGCTTGGGAAGTGTTCTAGAAAGTGCAGTAGCACTGGAACAGATATGTTGTAAGGCAGGTTAGCAACCAGTGCATCTGGTTGGAGTGGTAACTCTTTCACTTTTAGAGCATCAGCTGAAACTAAATGGAAAGATTTACCCGGAGCTCTTTTAGCCACTGTGTCTTCAATGGCGGCAGCCATCTTCTGATCAATCTCAACAGCAATAACATGCTTAGCCTGTTCAAGAAGTCCAAGGGTAAGTGAACCTAAACCAGGGCCAATCTCAACAACCGTTTCAGAGCCGGTTAGCTTTGCAGCTTGAACAATACGCCTGATGGTGTTCGGGTCTGTTACAAAGTTCTGCCCTAGCTTCTTAGTTGGCGCTACGCCTAAAGCCTCCGCCAGCGCTCTAACATCAGCTCCACCTAGTAACTCAACCATGAAGGCCCTCAGCCCACGAACCATAGACTGCTTCGGTGTTCTTGGTGATCTGTCTAGCAAGATCATTCACACTTACGTCCCTGACCTTGGCCATCGCTCTAACTGTGATTCCCAGAAGGTAAGGAGAGTTAGGTCTACCTCTAAGTGGTTCAGGTGTTAGAAATGGTGCGTCAGTTTCAACAAGGATTAGCTCAGGTGGCAACATCGAAAGAGCAACTCTTAGTTCCTCATTCTTTTTGAAGGTAACTGTTCCAGCAAACGATGCATACCAACCGTTATCAATAAGTATTTGAGCTAACTCTCTATCGCCACTGAAGCAGTGAAACACTGTTCTCTCGGGTGCACCAACTCTAAGCAGAGTTTCAACCACATCGGCATGAGCATCTCGGTCATGAATCTGCATAGCGATGTTGTTATCTTTAGCTATCTCTATGTGTGCTTCAAAGCTGTGCTGTTGCAGAAAGAGAAGTTCAGCTGTGGTTCTAAAGTAATCAAGACCAGTTTCACCAACAGCTCTTACCCTTGGTTCTTTGGCTAGTTTTGCTATTTCGTTGATGGCAACATCAAGTTCATTAACATCTTTGTATTCCGCCGCAACATTTGGATGCAGGGCAACGGCAGCTAGCAGTCTTGGTTCAATACCAGCTGTCCTAGCTGACCATTTAGATGTTTCAACTGAACCACCGACTTGAACCGCTCCAAGAATTCCTGCTTGATCAGATAGCTCAAGGTGCTCTCGATAATCCATCGGGTTTTCACCATCAGCTATTTCTAGGTGAGTGTGATTATCGTAGGTACCAACTTCTAGTGGCTCTGGAACATCTGGATAACTTAGATCTCTTGATGAGCCATCTTCAGCCTTGCGATGTCTAACCCGAATATAGTTTTCGCTAGGTAGATCCTGATTTGGCTCTGTGCCCATGAGGTTAGCTTGCTGTTTCTGCTTCAATGCGAGGAAAGAGAACCTCAAGTTCGGAAACAGTTATACCTGGCAGTAGTTGGCCCCAAGTACCTGCTTCACTCAAAGGTTGATCTGCTAGTTCGCCTAGTTTGCCTTCTGTTAAGGCAGCCCATAGTTTTGCTGTTGCCTTAGGGATAACTGGTGCAAGTAGAACTGAGAGAACTCTTAGTCCTTCAGAGCAAACATAGAGAACTGTTTCAAGACGAGCCTTATTAGCTTCATCTTTAGCTAAAGCCCAAGGTTCTTGTGTTGTGATATATCCATTTAGTTCATCAACCAGTGTCCATACGCTGTTTATAGCTTCATGGATAGCAACTTCATCCATAGCTTTATCTGCGTTAGTAACAGCGTCTTCCGAAACCTTGATAACTTGCTTATCGACATCGGTGTATTCACTTGGGGTTGGAATAACACCATCAAAGTATTTTCTAACCATGGCTAGAGATCTAGAGGCTAGGTTTCCAAAACCGTTGGCTAGCTCTGCTTGGTACCTAGCTGAGAGGTCTTCCCAACTAAATGAACCATCAGAACCAAAAGCAATAGCTGACATGAAGTAATAGCGGAAAGCATCGCTTCCGAAGATGTCGGTTATCTGGTTAGGAGCGATACCCGTGAGTTTAGATTTAGACATCTTCTCACCACCAACAAGAAGCCAGCCGTGACCGAAGATCTGTTGAGGAGGTTTGATGTCGGCTGCCATCAACATGGCTGGCCAGATAACCGCGTGGAATCTAAGAATGTCTTTCCCAACTATTTGAACTGTTGCTGGCCAGCGTTTGTTGAACTCTGCTTCATCTTGGCCGTA
>JBMOFL010000033.1:0-11779 GCA_049314335.1 Rhodoluna sp.
CTGCGAGTTCGGCTATTTGGAAAGGATCCGCCTTTGGATCATCTAAAGGATTGCTCATAGGGGAAGTCTATTCTTCAAATTCAATGAGCATTGTTCCAGCAGGAACTGTAGTTCCAACGCCAACGTGAATCTTCTTTACAACAGCATCCTTGACAGCATTCTGTGGAGATTCCATCTTCATAGCTTCAAGAACTAGTAGTTGTTGCCCTGCGGTCACTTTGTCACCTTCAGCAACAGCAATCTTTACAACAGTTGCCTGCATTTGAGCGGTTAGGTGCTTACCTGAATCAGCTTGAACGTTGGTGTGGGCTTTGCGCTTAGGAGCACTTGCCGCAGGTTTTGAGCCACCACTTAGGAATAGTTGTTTAGGAAGGCTAACTTCAATTCTCTTGCCATCAACCTCAACAACAACACTGTTTCTTGCTGGTGCTGCTGATCCTGGTTGGTTAGATCCTGACCAAGGCTCAATGTCGTTGTTCCACTCGGTTTCAATCCAACGAGTGTAGATACCGAACTTACCGTTTGAGCCAATAAAGGCAGGGTCGTTGACAATCTTTCTGTGGAAAGGAATAACTGTTGGCATTCCCTCGATGTGCATCTCGGCAAGAGCTCTTCTAGATCTCTCTAGTGCTTCTTGTCTTGTTGCACCTGCCACGATTAGCTTTGCGATCATTGAGTCAAATGAACCAGAGATCTCAGATCCTGCTTCAACTCCGGTATCAACACGAACACCAGGACCACCTGGCACCTTGAAGGTGTGCACAGTTCCAGGAGCCGGCATAAAGTTTCTGCCGGCATCTTCACCGTTGATTCTAAATTCAAATGAGTGACCTGTGACAACTGGGTCACCATATTCGAGCTTGCCGCCTTCAGCAATTCTGAACTGTTCACGAACAAGGTCAAGGCCAGTAACTTCTTCAGAGACTGGGTGTTCAACCTGGAGGCGAGTGTTCACTTCAAGGAATGAAATGGTTCCATCTTGAGCTACTAGGAACTCACATGTTCCAGCTCCTTGGTAACCCACTTCTTTCAAGATTGCTTTAGAAGATTCGTAGAGTCTCTTCACCTGATCATCAGTTAGGAAAGGAGCAGGAGCTTCTTCAACAAGTTTCTGATGTCTTCTCTGAAGTGAACAGTCTCTAGTTGAAACAACAACAACGTTGCCGTAGGCATCAGCTAGACACTGGGTTTCAACGTGACGTGGTTTCTCTAAATACTTTTCAACAAAGCATTCGCCTCGACCAAAGGCAGCTACGGCTTCACGGGTAGCAGAGTCAAAGGCTTCAGTTATTTCGTCCTTGTTGTATACAACTTTGATGCCACGGCCACCGCCACCGTAGGCAGCTTTGATGGCGATAGGCAAACCATGCTTGGCAACGAAGTCTAAGACTTCTTCAGCACCTGACACAGGGTTAAGGGTGCCAGGAGCAAGAGGTGCGCCAACTTTTTCAGCCACGTGACGGGCAGAGACCTTGTCACCTAGTTGATCGATTGCTTTGGGGGATGGGCCAATCCAGATAATCCCCGCATCGATAACTGCTTGAGCGAAGATTGCGTTTTCAGCTAGGAAGCCGTAGCCAGGATGAATTGCATCAGCACCTGATCTCTTGGCTATTGCAATGATCTTCTCTATTACTAGATAGGTGTCAGCGCTGGTTGTTCCATTGAGTGCATAAGACTCATCGGCCATGCGGCTATGCATAGCGTCACGGTCTTGGTCGGCATAGATTGCGACGCTTCCGATACCGGCATCTTTGGCGGCACGAATGATGCGGACGGCAATCTCACCACGGTTAGCGACGAGGACCTTGGTTATCTTGGCTGATTTTGAGGCAGTCATAAGACTCAAGCCTACCTATTTAGAGCTCCAAAGACTTGGGTAATCGACCCCAAGCTTGATGCAAAGGTCCCTGAGGGTAGATAAACTCAGGCCAACAACGGTATGAGAGTCACCCTCAATAGCCCTAATAAAGGCCCCGCCAAGGCCATCTATGGTGAAAGCACCTGCTACTTTGAGGGGTTCACCGGTGCCTACGTAGGCCAAAATCTCTGAATCTGAGAGGTTGGCGAAGTGAACCGTGGTGTAAGTAGCTAGTCCCTGAGCCTTTGGATTAGCAGTATCTCGGTTGTCTATGAGCCAATGACCGGTGTATAGCCTGCCGGAGCGTCCTCGCATGGACTTCCAGCGCTCAATGGCTACCTCTGGGTCATGGGGTTTGCCAAGAGCTTCACCATCAAGATCTAGGGAACTATCGCAGCCAATGATTAGGGCACCTTGAGCATCAGGGTGATTCAGAACGGCTTCAGCCTTGGCTCTAGCCAGAAGAAGGACCATGTCTTGGGTATTAGAGATATCTCCTGACGCTAAGCCATCTTCGGTTAGCAGTTCTTCATCAACGCCTGGGGAGATAGTTATCGGCTCGATGCCGCCGTCTCTAAGAAGACGCAGGCGAGCTGGGGAGGTTGAGGCTAAGACAAGTTTGGTCACAGGTTCAGACTATCGAAAGAGGTGTGGAACACTTGTGTAGTGAATAAATCAACTAACTGGCTTGACCAGGTGCTGGAGCTCGAAATCGAGAAGGTCGCCCACGGGGGAATCTTCGTAGCTAGGCATGAGGGAAGAGTTGTATTTGTTTCTCACGTTTTGCCAGGGGAAAAAGTTAAGGCAAGAGTTTATGAAGATAAGGGTGGCTCATTCTGTAGAGCGGAACCAACCGAGATTCTGGTTGCTTCACCTGATCGAGTAAAGCACTTTTGGAAAAATGCTGAACAAGCAGGAGGAGCAGAGTTTGGCCACATCAAACTCTCTGCGCAACGTGAGTTGAAATCAGATGTGCTCTCTGAAGCACTGCAAAGATTTGCTGGCATCGAGATGAGAGTTCCGGTAATTGCAGCTCCTGGCGACGATGAAAACAATGGCTTGGGTTATCGAACCCGTATTCAACTCCACGTGAATGAAGATGGTGATGTTGGGCCTTATAAGGAACGCTCTCATGAAGTAGTTCGAGTGAAGACTTTGCCGTTGGCTGTTCAAGAAATACAAGAACTTGGGCTTCACCTAAAGAACTGGCAGGACGTCAGCAAGATTGAGATTGCCTCATCTAGCACGGGGCAGATTCAATACACAGTTGACAAAAAACTAAAGGGTGAAGAGAAGTTTATTGAGCGTGCTGGCGGAAGAACATTTAGGTTATCCGCTGGAGCTTTCTGGCAGGTTCACCGTGAGGCAGCAAACATGCTGGCTAAGGAAATAGTTCTGCTGACTAAAGCAGAAGGTTTTGATAAGAATGCTCAGAACTATGACCTTTACGGTGGGGTAGGGCTCTTCAGTGGTGCGCTAGCTGCTGCCTACGGTCTGGACATAAATATCACAACTGTTGAAGCCAGTAAGAGTGCCGCCGAGGATGCTAGAAGAAATCTGATTGATATCAAGGGTGCTAAATCTGTTGCAACACCGGTGGAGAGATTCCTAGATGAACTTGCCTCTCACGGAAAGCTAAAGCCCAAGAGCACAGTGATTATTGATCCACCAAGATCAGGAGCTGGTAAGCACGTAATCGAAAGATTACTAACCATTGCTCCAGACCATCTGATCTATGTTGCCTGTGACCCTATTGCTGTTGCTAGAGATTTAGCTCCACTGACTCAAGGCGGATACAAGATAGCCAGCATCAAGGCATTTGATCTTTTCCCACACACCCATCACTTTGAAACCGTGGTCAGCCTAGTCCGATGAATCCAACAACTGAGCCCATCACAATAGCAATCGTGGATGACCACGATTCGGTGAGGCTTGGCGTTAGAGCCGGAGCTCAAGAGGCTGGCTATGAGGTGGTCGAACATGCTGATTCGGTTGAAGCCCTGCTAGCCAAATTACAAGAACCACCTAAGGTTGTTGTCCTGGACTTATCTCTAGCTGATGGCTCTACTCCAGCTAGCAACGTAAAGAAACTTGTTGAGTTCGGCTCTAAAGTTCTTATTTATTCGATTGCAGATAACAAAGACAAAGTTAATGAAGCTCTAAGAGAAGGTGCTGAAGGCCTAGTTTCTAAGAGCCAAGACATGTCCACCCTGTTTGAGGCAATAAGACTCAGCGCTAACGACATCACAATCAATACAACTGAAACAGTGGCCGCAATCGATAATGACATTTCATTCAGAGCAAATCTATCTGAACGTGAATTACAGGTAGTCAGGCTCTATGCATCAGGGATGACTCTCAAGAGCGTGGCCTATGAACTCAAGCTAAGTAAATACACTGTTAAGGAACATATCGATAGGGCTCGAGACAAATACTCAAAAGTTGGCAGACCTGTTACTGGAAAATCTGAATTACTAATTCGTCTAATCGAGGACGGTCTATTTGGGGAAGATCTGATCTAATGAAAACACCAGCAACTATCGCAACCGCCAGAGTTGACAAACTGTTAGGCAAGACCTTTTCTGCTGGTGCAGTAGCTCTGAATCTTGAGAGTGGGCTTAACTTCTACGGTCAATTGCAGTACATGAATCAACCGCTGGCTTGGCTACTCGTTTCAATTCTTTGGGCAACCACTTTGGGCATGGTCTATACGTTTTGGTTTGGTAGTGCTAACTATTTGTTTATGAAAATCCATGCTCTATACATACCTGTTTTGATACTGAGCTGGCCAATACTGCTGGCCCAAGAAGTACCTCAGGATGGAACTTTCTATCCTTGGATTTGGTGGGGTGTAGATACCGGTTGGATTGCCGTTGCACTTGCATTCAAGTGGCGGACAGCTGTTTTCTACTACATCAGCTGTATTTCCTTGACGCAGTTCATATTTTCTTTACCTATGGGTGGATCTCACGGAGCTATCACAATAGTTACCGACAGTTTCTACAGCCTGCTCACTAATGCCTGTTTGTCTATCATTGCTTTGATGATTCGCTTCTCAGCGCAAAAATCCGATGCAGCTAACTCCGAAGCCATTCAAGCCGAAGTGCTTCGAGCCGAAGCTGAAGGAAAAGCTAGGGAAAAACTACGTATCGACGGACTGATTCACGACAGCGTCCTAACAGCTCTCATTAGTGCTTCTCAGGCTAAAAATCACGAGGATGCAAAAACAAGTTCAGATCTAGCAACAACCGCCCTAGCTAAGTTATCTGCTATTCAAAGAGGAGAAACATCTGAATCGAGTCTGTACTGTAGTGAGCTATTTGATTCCATCATCCTTGCCGCTCAACGAATCCACCCAGAAATCAAAATCAAAAAGAACTGCTTAGTTAGCATGCCTATCGATTCCGAAACAGCTTCTGCTTTAACTCAAGCCACTATCCAAGCGGTGCACAACTCGGTGGTGCACGCTGGAGCTAAAGCCAACAGAGAGTTAAGTCTCAAATCCAATAACTCGGGGCTAAAGATAGTCATCAAAGATGATGGAGTCGGTTTTCGAGTAGCGCAAGTCAATCGAGGAAGACTTGGCATCAAAAATTCCATCATCGCCGCAATGGAATCGGTTGCAGGTTCAGCCCATGTTGTTTCTTCCCCAGGCCAAGGAACAACAGTTATCTTGGAGTGGGAGAAGAAATGATATCTGTCAACCGAGCCATAATTTCTTTCCTTCCGTTCTTCTACGCAATGTATTTACCTGTTCAGTCCATTTTCGTGCCCGGCTTTAGTTCAAGATGGTATGAAATTGCTGCTTTGGTTATTTACGTTTGTGTATCAGTAGCTACCCTTTTGCTGTTTAGAGGACTTAGATTACCGACCTGGCAGGCATGGCTCAATCTTCTTGCAACCGCTCTGATACCAGGACTGGTTATCTTTCAGCGCAACATCATCGATGATCACAGCGTGGGTGCATGGATAGTGATGGGAACAGCCATAGTTCTCACCGCAACTGCAGTAAGGCAACATGCTCGTATTGCACTAATTGGACTTGCAATTCTCTTAGGAACATTGATTTTTGAGTATGGGCTAGGCGGCTTAGCAGCAGCAGGTCTTGCTGGGGCTTTGGCGTTCGTGTTAGCAGGGCTCGCTGTGTCAAGAGGTATTGCGAGAACAACTAGAGAAACTGAGAAGTTTAGAGCCATTGAAATGGAGTCCATTTCAAAGATTGCAGAACTTGAAGCAGCGGCCCAAGAGCGTCAACAAAGGTTGGCTCAAGTTCTAGGAACCGCTGTTCCATTGCTGTCAGTAATCAAGGACTCTCAAGGACCCATAGATGAAGAACTTAAGCAATCAGCAAGACTTGTTGAAGCTACGCTCCGAGATAACCTGCGCGGTAGAGATCTTCTTAACCCTGCTATGAGTAAAGAAGTGCAGAGACTTAGAAACTTGGGTTGTGAAGTTTTGATTCTTGACGAGGGAGGAACTTCCCACATGAGTCCAACTGAACGTGACCAGTTGTTGCAGAAAGCCGTTGATGCCCTTCAATTTGTGCAAAGTGGTCGAGTGACTATTAGAAGTCCTAAAGCTGAAGAGTTCAATCTAACTGTTGTGGCAACTACACCTGGTCAAGCAGAACCGGTACTTTCAATCAGGCTTTAAACCCCAACGGGCCTTCGCTTCTTCTTGTCGAAGAGCTAGGCCCGTCCCCTGGTGATAAGTGCTTAGACCCCTTAGATCTACTTGCATTTACCTAATGAAAAACTATTTCCATTGCTGTAAATATTGTGGAAATACGCCTCTGATTTAAGTCCCCACTTAAGGGGACAGGGCTTAAAGGGGAAACCCCCTTCAATGAAGGGGGTTTCGGACCGTCGTTTGCTATCCCAGCAACGCTGTCTCTAGTGTATCTAATCCAACGCTTCCTAGGTTCAAAGCTTTCATGTGGAATTCCTTAATGTTGAAGTTAGCGCCTTGGCGAACCTTGTATTCATCGCGGATGTTCTCCCAGATACGCTGGCCGATCTTGTATGAAGGAGCCTGTCCTGGCCAACCGAAGTAACGGTGTACTTCAAAGTTGATGAACTGCTCGCTCATGTTTACGTTCTGGCTCATGAAATCAAGGGCATAGTCAAAGTCCCACTTGCCTGTGCCATCTAGACGAGGCTTACCTAGGTGAACACCGATGTCTAGAACAACACGGGCTGCACGCATGCGCTGACCATCTAGCATTCCTAGGCGGTCGCCTGGATCATCTAGGAAGCCAAGCTCTTGCATTAGACGCTCAGCGTATAGAGCCCAACCTTCGCCGTGGCCTGAAGACCATGAGGCTAGACGACGCCATGAGTTTAGTTCTGCCTTGTTGTATACCTTCTGAGCGATCTGCAGGTGGTGACCTGGCACACCTTCGTGGTAAACAGTTGTGGTTTCTCTCCAAGTGTCGAACTCAGTAACACCTACTGGTACTGACCACCACATTCTTCCCGGTCTCGAGAAGTCATCGGTAGGGGATGTGTAGTAGATACCACCGTGCTGTGTTGGAGCAATCATGCACTCAAGCTTTCTAAGTGGCTCAGCGATATCAAAGTGCGTGCCACTTAGTTTCTCAATTGCAGCATCTGAAAGCTTCTGCATCCAAGCCTGAAGCTCATCAGTGCCGTGCAGTTTTCTTGAAGGATCGTTATCGAGAACTTCGATAGCTTCTTTGACTGATGCACCTGGCTTGATTTCGTTGGCAACAGCGTTCTGTTCAGCGATAACGCGAGCAAGTTCTTCTTTACCCCACTCGTAAGTTTCATCTAGGTCAACTTTCTTACCTAGGAATCTTGCACTTAGAAGCTGGTAACGCTCACGCCCAATAGCATCTTCAGAGTTACCTGCAGGAAGCAGTTCATTCTTGAAGAAGTCAACAAGCTTTGCGTATCCTGCTGTAGCTTCTTCAGCAGAAGATGCGAGCTCTGCCTTAAGGGATGCTGGAAGATCTCCTGATTCAGGCTTAGCGTTCTTGGCAAACTTTCTAAAGAAACCATCTTCAGTTAGAAGCTGTTCTGCCTGAGTGATAGCTAGAACAATCTGACGTGTTGCAGGAGTGTCTTTAGCTGCAATACCTTCGCGAAGAGTTGCGATGTATCCATCGACAGCACCTTCAACAGCCTTCATACGTTTAGAGATGTTTGACCAGTTCTCTTCGGTAGCAGTTGGAGTTAGGTCAAAGATGTCTCTAATGCCCTGAGCGTTAGATGCGATTGGGTTTAGATCTCTGCGACCCATACCTGAGTCATAAATCTCACCGCTTAGTTTTAGGGTTGAAGTCATCGCCAGTTTGGTAACTTTGTCCACATCATCGCGAACTTCAGTTGCCTCAACTTTGGCAAGCATTTCTTTTTCAAGTTTGTTGTGGTGAGCTGCAGCTTCTGGGCTGGTGTCCTCAAGTCTGTCTTCGCCAACTTTGAAACCTGCGTAGGTAGCAAATTCAGGGCTTAGATCAACGAGGGTTTTAACCCAGTCTTCTGCGAGCAGGTCTAGCTTTGATGGTTCACGGGTCATCTTGGTACCTTTCGGGTATGCGAAATTACTAAGGATAAATCTAGTCCTGTTTAAGTGTGCTTAATCGAGCCCAGGTCGATATTGAGCACGCCACTGGCCAAAGCCAGGGCTAAGGTCATTTCTGAAGATTGAAGTATTTCTATTCCAAGAAGAAGCAGGCTTCTTGATAATCCTCTTGCCTTCAGTAATCTGCTCGGCATGAGCTGCCTCCAGAATGGCCACAACAGCAGCCAACTCTTCAGGGCTTGGATTACCAGCGATAACCTTGATGGCTTCGCCAATAGGTTCAGGGTTCATCACAGTGGAATATTTCCATGCTTCTTAGGAGGTGTGGTAGCACGCTTGGTCTTTAGAGCAGCAAGGGCCTTGATGACGCTAACTCGAGTAGCGGCAGGTTCAATGATGCCGTCTAGCTCACCACGTTCGGCAGCAAGGTATGGGCTAGCTACGTTATATGTGTATTCAGCAGCTAGTTGGGCTCTTACCTTCTTAACGTCTTCACCGGCTTCTTCAGCAGCTTTGATCTTGTCGCGGAACAAGATGTTGACAGCACCTTGGCCACCCATGACAGCAATCTCAGCTGTTGGCCAGGCAAGGTTGATATCTGCACCTAGTTGCTTGGAGCCCATAACGATGTATGCGCCGCCGTAAGCCTTGCGGGTGATAACTGTTACTAAAGGAACAGTTGCTTCTGCGTATGCATAAATCAACTTAGCTCCACGTCGAATAACTCCAGCCCACTCCTGATCTGCACCAGGAAGATAGCCTGGAACATCCACCAGGGTTAGCACAGGTATTGAGAAAGCATCAGCAAATCGAACAAAGCGGGCTGCCTTCTCAGCAGCATCAATGTTTAGCGTTCCAGCAAGAGCGCTTGGCTGGTTAGCAACGATAGCTATTGACTGACCTGCTACTCGAGCAAAACCAATCAGGATGTTAGGCGCAAACAGTGGCTGCACTTCTAAGAACTGGTTGTCATCAACAATGGATTCAATAACTTGGATCATTGAGTAAGGCTGGTTAGGTGAATCAGGAATGATGGTGTTCAGTTCACGATCAGCATCAGTGATCTCAAGAGCACTTTCACTTTCATAGTGGACAGGTTCACTCAGGTTGTTCTCTGGCAGGAAGCTAAGCAGTGTTCTTGCATAGTCCAAGGCATCATCTTCATCACTGGCTAGATAGTGAGCAACACCAGAGGTCTTGTTGTGAGCAAGAGCTCCACCAAGTTCTTCCATCTCAACTTCTTCACCGGTAACAGTCTTGATTACATCAGGACCTGTCACAAACATGTTTGATGTCTTATCAACCATGATCACAAAGTCGGTTAGAGCAGGACCATAAACAGCACCACCGGCAGCAGGACCCATGATGATAGAAATCTGCGGGATAACACCAGATGCCATAGTGTGACGTTTGAAGATTTCACCATACTTACCTAAAGCGATAACACCTTCTTGAATACGTGCACCACCTGAATCAAGGATTCCAATTAGTGGAACACCGGTTGCGATAGCTAGATCCATGATCTTGATGATCTTGTTTCCAGCTGCCTCACCTAAAGAGCCACCGAAGATCGTGAAGTCCTGAGAGAACAGGGCAACCTGGCGGCCACCAATGGTTCCAATACCGGTCACTACAGAGTCACCGTAAGGGCGGTTCTTCTCCATACCAAAAGCCGTTGAGCGGTGTCTGACAAACTCGTCCATCTCAACGAATGAACCTTCATCGAGTAGAAGCTCAATACGCTCACGAGCAGTCTTCTTGCCCTTAGCGTGCTGCTTGGCGATAGCTGCCTCGCCACTGGCATAGACAGCCTCGTGGTAGCGATTACGTAAATCTTCGATCTTGCCTGCGGTAGTAGAAAGGTCAGGCGTATTTTTCTCAGTCAAAGCTTGTCTCCAATAAAAGTTGGGCAGATGTTCTCTTAGCTCAAAAGCAACTCTATCCAAGAGGTGTCGGTTGGAGGGTCTAACCTTATGGCTATGGAACTAAAACTGAGTAGCGAATTCGCCTCCAGAATTGAATATTTACCTGAAACTGGCTCCACAAACACCGATTTACTGGCTTTTGCAGTAAAAGATCCACAGCTTTGGGCTGATTTTTCAGTTCTACTTACAGATAACCAGATTGCAGGTCGTGGTCGACAAGATCGTGAATGGGTAGCCAATCCTGGCGCAGGTTTGGCTGTGTCTGTTCTTCTAAGACCAACCAAGTTCGGAATTGAGAGTTACGGCTGGCTTCCGCTTCTTGCTGGGTTGGCCATGAAAAATGCAGTTGCCAGTCTCATTGAAGATGCGCCTGTTAGTTTGAAGTGGCCGAACGATGTTCTGGTAAATGGAGAAAAGATCTCTGGCTTGCTTTCTGAAGTTTTGCCCACAGGAGATGGTGTGGTTATTGGAGCGGGACTCAACCTAACCCAAGCGAAAGATGAACTGCCGATACCTAATGCAACCTCTCTGAAATTGCACGGGGTTACAAACTTCGAGCTTGATGATGTCTTGGTTAGATACCTAGCCTCGTTTAGAAGACTCTATGAAGAATTTACCGATGCCTCAGGAGACCCAGAGCTTTCTGAGCTTCGCAGTTCGGTCCAAGAGGCTTGCTCATCTATTGGTTCAACTGTAAAAGTCATACTGCCTGATGGCTCAGAGTTTTCCGGTAAAGGAGTTGGCTTGGATAGCACCGGCCGACTTCTGGTCGCAATGAACGATCCGCTGGAGATTCGTGCCGTTGCAGCAGGAGACATTCAACACTTGCGACAATAGTCAGGTGTCCACTTCTCAATCAACTTACGAAGAACAAAGCTTTGTGCTTCTTCGAAGACATGGCTCAGCACTGACTTTGCCTGTGATTTTTCTTTTATTTGACGCCGCTCTGTTTTTCTTTGTTGATTGGCGTCTGACTGAGACTTGGCAGCACCAAGCCTTTTTAGCAGTGGTACTCATCATTGGCCTGATCTTTTGGTTTATTCCTTCGCTCAAGTTCTTCACAAATAGATATGAACTAACTAGTTCAAGAGCGGTTGTGCAGTCAGGACTTTTCGGTACCAAGACTGATGAGGTGCCCTGGGGTGAGGTGACCGGTGTGAGTATTTCTAGAGGTGTCACCAGTTGGCTGCAGGGTGCTGGAGATGTAAGACTCCACAGAGAGTTTGGCCAAGACCTTGTCTTGAAGAGAGTTCCTCGAGCCAAGAAACTCAGTAAAGAGTTGGAGCAGTTCCTAGGAAAGAGATCTCGAACCTCTGGACTGAGAAAGTAAGTCGTGGCTAAATCTATAGGTGTTGTAGGTGGCGGGCAATTAGCCCGGATGATGATTGCACCTGCTCAAGCAATGGGGATAGCGATAAAGGTTTTAGCCGAAGCGGAAGATAGCCCAGCT
>JBMOFL010000034.1:0-10601 GCA_049314335.1 Rhodoluna sp.
TTGACCTATGCACAAACCATGAGACTAGTTGTATTACCTCAGGCCTTTAGAAAAGTTGCACCACCACTTATGAATGACTTTGTTTCATTACAGAAAGACGTTGGTCTTATCTCCGTCCTTGGTGCAGTTGATGCTGTTAGAGCGGCACAGATTGAAGTGGCTCAGTTTGCTAACTTCACTCCATACGTAGTTGCAGGTTTACTATTTGTGCTGCTAGCTATTCCTACCGTTAGAGCTGCTGATTATGTGACTAACCGATTAGCTAAGCGTGAGCAGGCGGGAGGCGTACTGTGAGTAAGTCTGTAAATGAACTTGGCCCGCTGATTCTGAATGTCAAAGGTGTTTGGAAGAGCTTTGAAGATAAGGATGTTCTTAAGGGAATTGACCTTGAAGTTTACCGAGGACAGATTGTTGCCCTCATTGGCTCTTCAGGTTCTGGTAAGTCAACACTTCTAAGATCTGTAAACCTATTAGAAGAAATCAGCGATGGTCAGATTCTTCTCAACGATGTTGACGTCTCTGATCCTCGTATTGACCAAGATGAGATTAGAAGACAGATTGGTTTGGTCTTCCAGGCCTACAACCTCTTTGCACACCTATCAATTGTTGAGAACATCACGTTAGCTTTGCGTCACGTTCAGGGTCTAACTAAAGAAGATGCTAAGGCTAGAGCACTTGGCCTACTAGAACGTATTGGCTTAGCAGAGAAGGCCGACGAATACCCAGACAAGTTATCCGGTGGTCAACAGCAGAGAACAGCCATCATGAGGGCTGTTGCTCTAAATCCAACCTTGCTACTTCTAGATGAAGTAACCAGTGCACTAGACCCTGAACTAGTTAGTGAAGTGCTGGAACTGATTAGAGATCTAAAGGCTTCAGGAACTTCTATCCTGATGGCAACCCATGAGCTCTCGTTCGCTAGAGATGTAGCGGACTGGGTGGTCTTCTTAGATGGTGGAGTAATCATCGAAGAAGGGCCAGCTAAAGAGTTCTTTAGTAACCCTCAAATGCCTCGAACCATTGAATTTCTCCAGAGACTTAGAAGAAGAGCAGGCGAGCAATAGACGCTTAGGTAGGCTTTATCTAGATTGGCAACGATGCTTATCTTGAAGATTATTTAGGTTGTGAAACAAATGCGTATTTTGCTCGTAGGCGCTGGTGGCGTCGGAGATGCAGTGGCAAAGATTGCCGCAACAAGAGATTTCTATGAACACTTTGTAGTCAGTGACTACGACCAATCAAGAGCTGACAAAACAATTGCCTGGATTCAGAAAAAGCATGGCGATGATGTTGCCGCAAGATTCAGTTCAGTAAAGATTGATGCTTCTAATGCAGCATCAATGGCAGCATTGATCAAAGAGCACAACATCACACATGTCCTTAACGCAGTTGAGCCTAAGTTTGTGCAAACTATCTTCTCTGCTTGCTACACAGCAGGAGCCAACTACCTAGACATGGCTCTAAGCCTCAGTGAAGCTAACGAGCAAGATCCTTTTCACAAGACCGGCATCAAACTAGGTGACTCACAATACGCACTTCACGAGCAGTGGGCACGAGCAGGCAAGCTTGCTTTAGTAGGTATTGGTGTTGAGCCTGGTTTGAGTAACGTCTTCGCACGTTATGCAGCAGATCATCTTTTCAGTGAGATTGATGAAATCTCTGTCAAGGATGGTGGAAACCTAAGCGTTACCGATGAAAACGGTGAAGAAATATTTGCACCATCATTTTCTATCTGGACAACCATTGAAGAATGTCTGAACCCACCAACACTTTGGGAAAAGAAAAAGGGTTGGTTCACCACAGCACCATTTAGCGAACCAGAGATCTTTGAGTTCCCTGAGGGTATTGGCTCTGTTGAGTGTGTGAATGTTGAGCATGAAGAAGTAACCATGATTCCAAGAACTATGGATGTCGGCAGAGTTACATTCAAGTTCGGACTAGGAACAGATTTCATTGGAGTTCTAAAGACCCTACACATGCTTGGCCTAGACGCTACCAAACCAGTTCGTGTTCGCTCAGCTCAAGGACCAGTAGAGGTAGCACCTAGAGATGTGGTGGTTTCTGTATTGCCAGATCCAGCAACTATCGGACCTCGTATGACAGGTAAGACCTGTGCCGGTGTCTTAGTTACTGGTAAAGGTAAAGACGGAATGCCTAGAGCTACCTATTTATATCACGTAGCTGATAACGCTGAAACCATGGAAGCTATTGAAGCTCAGGCAGTTGTTGCTCAAACTGCCTTCAACCCTTTGATTGCTCTAGAACTTATTGCTACCGGCATCTGGGAAGGTGTTGGAGTAATGGGTCCTGAAGAGTTTGATGCTAAACCTTTCCTTGATCTAATGAACTCTTCAACTGGCTACCAGGAGAAGTGGGTTTCTCAAGAGCGTCTACCAGCAAGTCCACTAAGACACCCTTAGTAAGAACCAAAGATGTCAGCCACCAAATCTAATCACTTCGATGTCATCATCGTAGGCTCTGGCTTTGGCGGCTCTATCTCAGCTCTTCGTCTTACTGAAAAGGGATATAAAGTTCTTGTCATTGAAGCAGGTTCTAGATTCAAAGACTCTGACTTTGCCAAGACCTCATTCAACCTAAAGAAGTTCTTATTCTTTCCAAGGCTTGGCCTAAAAGGTATTCAAAGAATTGACCTACTTAGAAATGTCATGGTCATGTCGGGAGCCGGTGTCGGCGGTGGATCTTTGGTTTATGCCAACACTTTATACAGACCACCAACAACATTCTTCAAGACTGGTTCTTGGGCAAACATGTGTGACTGGGAGAAAGAATTAGCTCCGTACTACTCTCAAGCTGAACGCATGCTCGGTGTTGAGGTAAACACATATATGAGCCCAGCAGATATTGAACTTAAGAAAGCTGCTCACAAGTTGGGTTACGGGGACACCTTTCAGATGGCTCCTCTAGGTATTCACTTTGGTGAGCCGGCTAAAGAGGTAGCAGATCCTTACTTTGGCGGGGTTGGACCAGCAAGAACTGGCTGCATTAACTGTGGTGAATGTATGACTGGTTGCCGCCATGGAGCTAAGAACACTCTTGTAAAGAACTACCTCTATCTTGCAGAACAAGCAGGTGCAGACGTTATTGCCAACACAACCGTTACTGACATCATTGATTCCGAATCTGGCTACGAGATTCAGACAAGGCACTCATCATCCACTGGTTGGGTAAAGAAAACTAAATACACCGCGGATCAGGTAATCATTGCTGCTGGTGCTTTAGGTAGCGCGAAGCTTTTGCACAAAGTAAGAGCTAATGGTCACCTTCAAGGAATTAGTTCTACCCTTGGTTCTCTAAGCAGAACTAACAGTGAATCTCTCTTGGGTGTTGTAGCCAAGGGCAAAGAGATTGATTTCTCTTTAGGTTCCTCAATTACTTCAAGTGTGTTCCCTAATGAACACACGCATGTTGAACCAGTTCGTTATGGTAAGGGCTCTGGCTTCATGGGAATCATGGAGAGTGTTATGGCTTCTGGTCCTAAAGGTCAAAAGCCTACCTTCTTCAGGTTGATAGTTGCCAGCATCAAGAAGTTCGGATCACTGCCGAGTATGTATAACCTCCGTACTTGGCCTGAGCGCACCTTGATTCTGTTGGTTATGCAATCTAGAGATAACTCACTGACTACCTTTAGTAAGCGCGGACTACTAGGTAGAAAACTTACCTCTCGTCAGGGTTATGGAGAAGTGAACCCAGCTTGGGTTCCTGAAGGACACAAGCTCGCTAAAGAATTGGCAGAACAGTTCAATGGAACAGCAGGTGCTGTTGTTACTGAACCATTCGGTATTCCAATGACCGCTCACTTCTTAGGTGGGTCTGTTATTGCGCCTAATGCTAATGAAGGTGTGCTCGATGGCTACCTGAGGGCATTTGGCCAACCAGGGTTACACATTCTTGATGGTTCCGCTCTGTCGGCTAACCCTGGAGTGAATCCTTCACTGAGTATCGCTGCTCAAGCTGAATGGGCATGCGCATTCTGGCCTAATAAAGGTGAGAAAGATACTCGACCTGAGTTGGATACTGAGTTCAAACTAATTCCTCCAGTTAAGCCAAAGAGCCCAGTGGTGCCTAAGGGTGCAGTTGGTGAACTCAGACTTGATGTGACAATCAAGTAATTACATAGCTAGTGATTTACGTCTTCTAAACAATCCTTGTGCAATAGCTCCACCGAGCAGGATCACAAATCCACCAACCGGTTCATACCAACTTAGTGTTTCACCAAGAACTAACACACCCAAGGTGACCGCTACAAGCGGTGCTAAGAATGTGACGGTAGATGAAACAGCTGATCCCACTTGTCTCAGTAGTGGGTAATACATTGTGTATGCAATACCGGTTCCAACAATTCCAAGAACTAGAAGAGCACCTGTTGACTGCCAGGTGAATGGACCTGTGGTTAGTGGTTGAGTTAGATAGACAGATAACAGCAACGTTGCAGCAGCGGCTATCTGGCCAAAGGCAGCAACCTCGAGCGGATGCCCTCTAGGCTCAATGAATCGGCGAATGAACGGCCCACCGAAGCCATAGCATGTGGCAGCAAAGACGATGCCAACTACAGCTACCCATGAGTCAGTTTGAACACCTTGCCAAACACCAATCAGTGTGAGCACTCCCACTACTCCAACAAAGAGTCCGAAGATTTGGTTTCGAGAAACCTTCTCACCGCGAAATACAGTGAGCAAAGCAATGATGGTAGCTATCGGAGTTATTGCATTAGCCATACCTGAGAAAGCGGAGGATACATGGTGGCCGCCAAAGGCAAAGAGCGTAAATGGAATCGCTGTGTTGAATAAACCTAAAACGAAGCAGAGTAAGAAGAATTTGAGATCTTTACGAATTGAAATCCTCTTGATGCGAAGCACCAGATAAAGAGTGGTCGCACCTAATACACATCGCCAAAACGCTAAACCGATTGGGGAAAGGGACGCATTGGCAAACTCAATAAAGAAGAATGAGGAGCCCCAGATTAGTCCTGCACCAAAGTAGTTGAATAGCCAGCTGCGAGATTTGCCAGGACGTCCGACTTCATTGGTTTTGGGCACCCTGTTAGCCTAACCAACCCTTAGAGAGCATAGGCTTAAGGGATGTTGTTGAAGTTTATAAAGGTAGAGCGCAATGCAGCTCTTTTGCTAGTTGTAGCTGGGCTACTAGGCCTCATCTTGGCGAACCTTCCTGCAACTGTGCACCTAGTTCACGATCTAGAGCCACTGCACAAGGTCAGTGAATATCTGCTTTGCCTATTCTTTTTCTTAGTTGGTTTAGAGCTAAAAAGAGAACTAACCGAAGGAACTTTCAAGAACCGTCGAGCATTATTGGTTCCACTGTTGGCAGCAATCATGGGAGCACTTGTTCCTGCAGGTATCTATTACCTAATTACACAAAGTGACAGCATTGCTCGCGGTGGTTGGGCCATACCAATGGCAACTGATATCACTTTCGCACTTGCTGTGTTTAGTATTTTTGCAACGACAATGCCTCAAGGTTCAAGACAGTTCCTAATGGCTTTTGCCATCATTGATGACATTTTGGCAATCTTAGTTATAGCGCTGCTTCTGGGAGCACCTATTCAAACTGGGGCGCTGGTTACCGGTTCTGCTCTTTTAGGATTGCTCATTCCGACTAAATACACAAAGCGTTTAGAGGACTTGATTCATCCTTGGGTTGCTTATCTTGTCCTACCTCTATTTGCATTCTGTGCTTTAGCGGTTGAAGTAAACCTAACTATTGTTGAGGTAGTTAGCAGTGTTGTTGGATTTGCTATCTTGCTACGGGTGGTCGGTAAGGTCGTCGGAATTACCTTTGGCGCTTGGCTTGGGACACTTCTGGTCAGAAGACCTGGTGAGAAGGTTTTAGCCTTAGCTGACTATGCACGTATATCTATCCTTGGTGGCATTGGTTTCACCGTTGCGTTTTTAGTGAACGATATCGTCTTTAAGGATTATGAACTACAACATGCTCAAGCACTTGTTGCAAGCTTGCTCGCGGCAGTCTTAGCGTCTGCGTTAGCTGCTGTTGTTTTCAAACTTAGGAAAAGAAGTTGAGTTTTCAAAAAGAACAAATCCTAGATAGAGCACGAGGTGCTCTTCTAGGCACAGCTGTTGGTGACGCTCTCGGAGCAGGCTATGAATTCAAGCCACCGTTAGATAAAGATGTACCAGTGGTATTTATGGCTTCTCCTGGTTTAGCACCAGGGGAATACACCGATGACACCGCCCAAGCTGTTGCTATCGCTCTTGCAGCCAGCCGTTCTGATCTCAGTGTTTCCTTAGATGAAGTAGCTAAAGAATTCTTTCGCTGGTATGAAGAGGATGGCAGAGGCGTCGGTATTCAGACCGAGCGTATTTTCAGGGAAGTAACCGATAGAACTTCAGCTGCTGAACTGAACTTAGAATCAAACCTTTTTATGGTTAGCAATGAGCGTGCGGCTGGTAATGGTTCACTAATGAGGACAGCTGTCGTGGCTCTTCCCTTTCTCTCTAAACCAGAAGTTGTGGCTGAGGTAGCTAGCGCAGTTAGTTTGCTGACTCATGCAGATTTAGATTGTCGTGAAGCTTGCATTATTTGGTCTAAAGCAATTAGGCACGCCATTTTGTTTGAGAACTTTGATGGTATTCAGTTAGCCATCAACGACCTTCCATCATTTAGACAGAGCTATTGGAATGAACTGTTTGACGCTACCGAGTCAGTAGCTGATGCTTCAGAATTCACCAATAATGGCTGGGTAATTCATGCCATTCAAGCTGCCTTCAAGGTAATCATGTCAACTGCAACGGAAACACCGGAGCATCTAGTTCTTGGTATCGAAGCGGCTGTGCGAGTTGGTAACGACACCGATACGGTGGCTGCTATTGCCGGAGCATTATTGGGTGCCCGCTGGGGATACTCTGCTATTCCCAAAGATTGGCTAGAGATTCTTCATGGTTGGCCAGGTTACAAAGCGCAAGATCTTGTTGAGCTAGCAGATGAGATTACCGAACAAATCTGGGTTTGATAACAATAAATTGTTCAAAACTTTTTAGCTCGGCAAGGCTGGCCTGTTTGGATGAAAAGCCAAAGTATTCTTCAACTATAAGAATTGTTCAAAGCAAGCGGGAACCTTAATGGCGAAAAAAGTGGAACAGAGAAAAGATCCCCTGTTCGAATTCATCGTGGTTGGCGCTTTGCTTCTTGGAGGCATTACCGCATTCGGGACTGGAACTGATGAATCCTCCGCGCAAATACCTGACACGTCTGCGGTGGTTCCACATAAGAAAGTAAGCTACGTGGTTCCCACAGGTAAAACTCAAACATTAGTAACCGGCCTTAAGGCTCCGTGGGAACTAGTTTTCTTGCCAGATGGTCAGGCTATTTTGAATGAACGTGACACTGGCTCAATTCTTTTAGTTAGTAAGGACCTTAAGGTTTCAAAGATTGGCTTCACGCGAACTGCTCCGCCATGTGAAAAGTTTTGTGAAGGCGGCACATTAGGTATGGTCACAGCAGCAGATCGCTTGGAAGGCAAACTAAGTTTGTTTGTATTTCTAACCACAACCCGTGATAACAGAATTCTGAAATATGACCTCAACTCTAATGATTCAGGACAATGGAGTCTTGGTAATAAGAGGGTGTTGGTCAAGGGGATTGAACGAAGTGGTAAGTCAACTACACACAACGGTGGAAGATTAGCCATCGGCCCTGATGGAAAACTTTGGGTTAGCTTAGGTGACTCAGGAATGAAAGGTATAACCTCTCAGAACTGGGACAAGTTAGCTGGCTCTGTATTGCGCATGAATCTTGATGGTTCAATTCCTGAAGATAACCCACGTGGTACTTACGTTTGGGCAAAAGGTTTGAGAGACACCCAGGGAATGGCTTGGGATAACTTTGGCAACATGTGGACTACCGAATTTGGTCAAGACACTTGGGATGAACTGAACCTGATGGAAAAGGGAAAGAACTACGGTTGGCCAAAAGCCGAAGGTTTATACAAGTACGTGGAGACGGTTCTAGAACCAGGCAATCTAGGATCTAATGCTCAAGGTACAGCTGATAAACCGGCTCCTTTACCAACTATCCCAAATATGCCTTCCACCCAAGAACTTTTCACAGACTCAAGATTTGCACCACCGGTATTGACTTGGCACCCTTCAGAAGCTGCCTGCAGTGGAATCATCTTTGTTAAGGGCTCTCTTATCTCTGCTTGTTTGCGAGGTGGAAAACTTTGGGTCATTCCAGTTGCTGGGGATAGGAAACTAGGTGAGCCTCAAGAGTTCTTTAAAGGCAAATTTGGAAGACTCAGAAAAGCAACTCTCGCTCCAGATGGAACACTCTGGCTTTTGACTAGCAACAAAGATGGACGAGGTGGCTGGTCAAGTGGTGGCACAAACCCAGGCGATGACCGGATCATCAGGGTTCCGTTGAAGACCCTTTATTTGGACTAAAGAACCTTTAGCGGCTGCGCCTTGTTAGCCATAGCACCAATCCGACGATTGAGATGACTGCTCCAACGGGCAAGGTAACAAGAAGCAAAAACAGGGCCGCACCTCCGCCATTGCCTCCAGTGCTGAGCGGGTTGCCACCAACCCCAGTGGACAGGATGGCTACAACTATGGGGAACAAAGCAAATACACAGCCACAACCGGTCATCCACCTTCCAAGCAGCCCCACTCTACTTGGAGAGAAGCTAGCTCCACATTTCGTGCAGAACTGCTCTTGTTCAGAGCGAACCTGTTCACATTTAGAACACTTGTCCATTTCTTCTCCCAACCTAGTTGTTACCAAAATCCTATTTATTGCCTAAGGTTCAAGGGACACAGTTGACTAAATCGTTACCATTGGGGGCGGTAATTCGATTAGAACTGGCTAATGGCTCGGTTAGGCTGAGAACACATCAACGTTTTGTGCGGAACGTCCTTTTGAAAGGTAACAATGTTTCGCAAAACGATATCGGGCTTGCTAGCTCTACCGCTAATCCTTGTAGGCATCACAGCTGCTAATGCAGCTGCTGTTCCTTACACACAAAACTTCGAGTCAATGCCTACATACACTGGCGTTGACTTTGACGGTGGTGTTGGAACTGTTGTAACAGATCAACCTGCTGGCGAAGGTTTCACCTCTGGTAATGCACTTCAGATTGAGACCAAGGTAAAGGCTTGGGCTGGCACCAAGATCGAAATGCCTTCGAACTTTAGCTTCATCTCAAACGCTAATAAGACCGGTTCAATTTCTGTTTACTCACCTGACGCCGAGAACCGTTGCTTCGTTTTGAAACTAGAAGGGGTAGGAGCAGATGGTATCGAACGCAAACTTACTGTTACTCAAGGTTGGCAAAAACTTACCTTCAACTACGCTTCTAGCTACAACGCTTCAAAGAACTACAACACACTAGTCTTCATGCCTGATTTCTTTGGTGTCGGTTGCAACATGGTTTGGAACGCTGACAACAAGCCGAAGACCACTTGGTTCGTTGACAACGTATCTTTCCCAGGAGCACGTGATGCTGGTGAAGTTGTGGTTATTGAAGACAGATCAGCACCTTCAGTTCTTGTGAACTTCGAGAGCAACGATACCTCTGGTTACGAATTGGGTGACTTCAATGGTGCTGTTTCAAGCATTGTTGAAGATGCGCCAGCTGAAGGTTCTATCGGTTCCACAAAGGCGATGAAGGTTGTAACTAAGGGCGGAACTTCGGGCACAACAATAGTTAGAAAAACCCCGATGGCATCCTTGATCTCTGCTTCAACATTTGTGGCAAAAGTAAACATTCACTCTCCAGTTTCTGGCAAGACAATCATGATCAAGCTTGAAAGCACTGTGCATCCATCTCAGGTTGTTGAAATTAGACAAACAAGCGTGGCTGGCTGGAAGACCTATAGCTTCAACTTTGAAGTTGGTGGAAACGTTGTCGCTATCGATTACGCGCAGGCAAATATTTTCTTCGACTTCCTTGGCAATGGTTCAGATAACCCTTGGTACATGGATGACCTTGCATTCAACGGTGCAGTAGGCGCGGCACTTCCTGGTGGTAGTGGCGGCGGAGACGGCGGAGGAGACGGCGGAGGCAACAACGGTGCCGGTGACCCAACCTCAACTCTTCTAACCTATGAAGGCTCTGACAACCTTGGTGCCCTAAACGTTGAAATTGCTACTGAAGAAAAGCCACAGGGTCCATTCGGTGGAGCAACTGCTGCTATCACTGAAGCACCTGCCGGTGGTCTAGGTGGAAGCGCATTGGCTTTCACAAAGTCTGGAGAGCCTTGGGCTGGCTTGAACACTCTTGTTAGTGCAGATGGTGCAGTTAGATACACAGATGGAACCAACTCGAAGGTAACTTTCAACTACTACTCACCAAAGGCAAACAGCCCTGTAGCTCTGCAGCTGTTCAATGGACAGACTATGGCTGTTGAAATGATCCAGAATGCAGCGCAAGGTTGGAACAACATGTCCTTCGACTTAGCAACTGCACCTAGTTGGTCATCACTAGTGAAGTACAACAAGCTAGTGCTCTTCCCTGACTTCCAGGTTGCACCAGCTGGTGAGGTTTACTACTTCGACAACGTTGCAGTCAACGGAGCAGTAACACCTCAAATTGATATCGAAGATCCAGT
>JBMOFL010000035.1:0-9647 GCA_049314335.1 Rhodoluna sp.
TAATCGTTCACCACGAGCCTGTTCTAAAGAACAAGCACATCGAGGACGATGACCGACCACAGCGCCAGAACAATCGTGAAAATAACCGTGACGGTAATAAGGGCAAGAACAAGGGTAAGAACAAGCAAAACAACGCCTCTAAGCCTGAAATAGAGCAGAACAAGCCGAGAATTGAGCCTGCAAAGGTGGTTACACCTGAAAAGGCTGAGGAAGCTAAGAACCTGATGTCTAAGATTGCTGCCTCAAGCATGGGATCCAGCGATTTAGCCCCTAAGACTTTAGATGCTGTTCTGGATGCTTTGCCTGAAGCACCTGGTGGAGCTCCTGCCAAACGCAAGTCCAGAAGGGTTACCAGTGGGGGAGAAATCACCCCTGGTCAGGATAACTAAGGGTAAAAACAGGCCTAAGGGGTTTGCTATGGCGGGTACTGCCCGCTAAGATTGAAACTTGTTGCCTGAATAACTAGCAACACTTCCAAATTCAAGTTTTTTCGAACAAAGGGTATATCTGTGGTTTACGCAGTAGTCCGCGCGGGTGGCCGCCAAGAAAAGGTGTCAGTAGGCACCATTGTCACGCTAGATCGTCTAAAGGCGCAGGCTGGTGGCACCATTCAGATGCACGCTCTGTTGCTAGTTGATGGCGACAAGGTTACACACGAAGCTGAGGCTCTAGCCAAGGTGAAGGTAACAGCAACTGTTCTAGGTGACCTACGTGGTCCAAAGATTGTTATCCAGAAGTACAAGAACAAGACCGGTTACAAAAAGCGCATGGGTTTCCGTGCCGACCTGACTCGCGTTCAGGTTACTGAGATCAAGTAAGTAAAGGATCTAAAAAATGGCATCCAAAAAAGGTGTTTCCTCAACCCGTAACGGCCGTGACTCTAACGCTCAGCGTCTAGGAGTCAAGCGCTACTCAGGTCAAGAAGTTAACGCAGGTGAAATCATTGTCCGTCAGCGTGGAACTCACTTCCACCCAGGTCGTAACGTAGGCCGTGGCAAGGACGACACCCTGTTTGCTCTTTCTGCAGGTTCAGTTCAGTTCGGTGAAAAAGGCGGACGTCGCGTAGTCAACATCGTTGTTGCGGCTTAGGTTCTATTCGAACTAAAAGATTTTTAATCAGCAGGCGAGCCAATGTGCTCGCCTTCTGTGTTTTTGAGGGTACTGAAAGGAGTAACTCATGGTGACATTCGTAGATCAAGTTACTCTGCATCTTCGTGCCGGTGACGGTGGCGATGGTTGTGTTTCTGTTAAGCGCGAGAAGTTCAAGCCACTAGCTGGTCCTGACGGAGCCGATGGCGGTAACGGTGGAACTATTTCACTTATTGCTGATGCCAACACAACAACTCTTTTGGAATATCACTTCAGCCCGCACCGCTCCGGTGGCGATGGTGGCGATGGTGCTGGTGATTTCCGTAACGGTGCTACTGGTAAAGATGTTGTTCTTAAGGTTCCAATCGGAACTGTGGTGCGTTCAGCTGATGGCAAAATCATCACTGATCTTGATGAGGAAGGTATGGAACTAGTCGTTGCCGAAGGCGGTAACGGTGGTTTAGGTAATGCTTCACTTTCATCTTCAAAGAGAAGAGCTCCAGGCTTTGCGTTATTGGGTGTGCCGGGTTGGCGTGGAGATGTAATCCTTGAACTCAAATCTGTAGCTGATGTTGCTCTTGTTGGTTATCCATCTGCAGGTAAGTCATCTTTGATTGCAGCTATCTCTTCAGCCAAACCAAAGATTGCTGATTACCCGTTCACAACCCTGCACCCAAACCTAGGGGTAGTTCAAGCCGGTGAAGTTAGATTTACTGTTGCCGATGTGCCAGGACTTATTGAGGGTGCTAGCGAAGGTAAAGGTCTTGGCCTTAAATTCCTTAGACACGTTGAAAGATGTGCCGCGTTACTGCACGTGTTGGACTGCGCAACTCTTGAGCCAAACAGAGATCCGATAGGCGATCTAGATCTAATCTTGAATGAACTTGCTCTGTATGAAGTACCTGAGGGGGAGCTGCCTCTAAACGAGAGACCACAGCTAATCGCGCTAAACAAGGTTGATGTTCCTGATGGACGAGACATGGCTGAGTTTGTCAAGCCAGAACTTGAAGCACGTGGCTATAAAGTTTTCCTAATCTCAGCTATTGCTCGTGAAGGTCTTAGAGAGTTGAACTTTGCTTTAGGTGAGCTAGTTAAGGCGCACAGAGATGCTAGAGCAGCTATTCCTGCAAGACCTAGAATCCACCTGATGAACACTAAGCGTGACGAGAATAAGTTCACCGTTAAGAAGGAAGCTTACGGAGACGGTGAAATCTTTAGAGTTATCGGAGCTAAGCCTGAGCGCTGGGTCGCTCAAACAATGTTTGGTAATGAAGAAGCTGTTGGTTATCTAGGTGACCGCCTAGCCAAACTAGGTCTTGAAGATGAACTTCTCAAAGCTGGAGCAGTTGCAGGCTCAACAGTTGTTATTGGTGCAGGTAAAGATGGAGTCATCTTCGACTGGGAGCCAACTATCGCTTCAGCTGGTGAACTTATTGCAGCTCCTCGTGGAACTGACCCAAGACTTGATCTTCGTGAACGTAGAACCAACATTGATAGACGTCGTGAATACCAAGAGATGATGGATGCCAGAGCAGTGATGCGTAAGGAAATGGCAGCCGAAGGTAACCCAATCATTTCCTATGAAATTGGATCTGAAGCAGACCCAGATAACAAACCAGATGACACTGAACTAGCAGGTGCTGAGGAGCAGAAATGAAGCTCTCAGATCACAGAGACATCCCTAAAGCCAAAAGAGTAGTTGTCAAAGTTGGCTCATCTTCAATAACCGGTTCTAATGAGAAGAACCTAGATCTACTGGTTGAGGCACTAGCAAAGTCATCTATGAACGGCCAAGAAGTAATCTTGGTTACCTCAGGTGCTATAGCAACAGGGTTACCGCTTCTAAACCTGACTGAGAAACCAAGTGATTTAGCTACCAAGCAAGCACTAGCTTCGGTAGGTCAAAGCAAGCTCATGGGTAGATACGAAGCTAGCCTAGAAAGATTCCACATCATCGCAGGTCAGGTGTTGCTAACTGCAGGGGACTTTGAACAAGCAGAGACCAGCGAGAATGCAAGCAAGGCTATTGATCGCTTACTTGAGCTAAAAGTTATACCTATCGTCAATGAAAATGACACTGTTGCTACCCAAGAAATTGCCTTCGGTGATAACGACAAGTTGGCCTCATTAGTTGCAGTTCTGGTTCAGGCAGATGCCCTTATCTTGCTTAGTGACGTTGATGCACTCTATGACAGACCACCAACAGAAGCTGATTCACAAAAGATTGAATGGGTTGAACCAGAAGATGATCTTTCCACCATCAAGATAGGTGGTTCATCCTCAACTGTTGGTACCGGTGGAGCGGAGACCAAGATTGAAGCAGCTAAGTATGCAAGAGAACATGGTGTCACAGTGCTACTAACCTCCATCGATAATGCTGCTGCAGTTCTCTCGGGAGAAAGAGTTGGCACCTGGTTCCAAGCTAAGGAGACAAAGTGAGTGCACTAGATCTAATCAAGAAAGCCAAGGCAGCATCAAGGGCTTTAGGATTACTTTCAACTGAGCAAAAGAACGACATCCTAAAATCCGTTTCAGTACTTCTTACAGCTAGAACTGAAGAGATACTTGTAGCTAACCTCCAAGACCTAAAGCTAGCTCAAGATGCTGGAGTGCAGCAATCACTTCAAGATCGCCTCACTCTAAATGTTGAGCGTATCGATTCGCTCAAAGTAGCCTTGGCTGAACTAATTCTGCTGAATGACCCAATTGGCGAACAAGTCAGAGACATCCAAAGACCTAATGGACTGAGCATCAAAGAAGTTAGAGTTCCTTTCGGTTTGATTGGTGCCATCTATGAAGCAAGGCCTAATGTCACTATCGACATTGCAGGTATGGCTATCAAGACAGGTAACGCCATTGTCCTTCGTGGTGGCTCTATGGCTTCCCACACCAACAAAGTTTTAGTTTCAATACTTAGAGAAGCTTTCACGACTAACAACCACAACCCAGAGGCTATTCAAAGTGTTGATGAGTATGGTCGAGACGGAGCTGAAGCCATGATGAAGGCAACCGGGCTAATCGATGTTCTTATTCCTCGAGGGTCAGCGAATCTAATCAAAACTGTTGTTGAAGAATCTAAAGTTCCTGTAATCCAAACAGGTGATGGAATTGTTCACATATTCTTGGATGCAACCGCAAGACTTGATTATGCGCTAGAGATTGTCACTAACTCTAAAGTTCAAAGACCTTCGGTTTGCAACTCACTAGAGACGCTGCTAGTGCACAAAGATGCTGTTGATCGAGTCTTAGTACCGGTACTTGAGAAGTTAGTAGCCAGCGGTGTGGTAATTCATGGTGATGATCGAGTTAGAAGAGTTTTCCCTTCAGCTGTAGAAGCTACTGAAACCGACTGGGCTACCGAGTATCTGGCATTAGATCTTGCAGTGAGAGTGGTCGATAGTTTTGAAGAAGCTTTGGATCACATTGCTCAGTATTCAACTTCACATACCGAGAGCATTATTACCGAGGATGCTGCAAATGCTGAAGAGTTCCTAGCCAGGGTTGATTCCGCTGTGGTGATGGTCAATGCTTCAACCAGGTTCACCGATGGTGGTGAGTTTGGCTTTGGGGCTGAGGTGGGGGTTTCCACCCAAAAGCTTCACGCTAGAGGACCTATGGGCCTACCGGAACTAACCAGCACCAAGTGGTTAGTGCGTGGAACGGGTCAGTCACGGGCTTAGAGTCCCCATTTTTAGCCCCTCTAGGGTAGATTTGAACTAATCGTTATAGGAGATAAATTGAAGTTTTTACAGCTCTTGGCTCAAGAAGCCGAAGGTCACACAGCACACATTGTTTACCCATTCCCAGCAGTAGTTTTCGGCATCATCGCTATGGTGCTTTTCTTAGGGTTAGCAGCAGTTGTCTGGTCTTACCGTGATGTGGCTAACCGTCACGACCACAAGGGTAAGAACGCTAATCAAGGCTCACACTAAGGTTTAGTTTTGACCGTAAAAAGAAGAATAGGCGTCATGGGTGGTACCTTTGACCCCATTCACAACGGTCACCTTGTGGCAGCCAGCGAGGTTGCCTCAGCCTTCAAACTAGATGAAGTCATCTTCGTTCCAACCGGATCTCCTTATCTCAAGACCAACGTCACCTCGGCAGAGCACCGTTATCTGATGACAGTTATCGCTACCGCTTCTAACCCAAGATTCAAGGTAAGCAGAATAGATATTGATCGTGAAGGTGACACCTATACGGTTGACACCCTCTCGGAGATGCATGACCTGAATCCAGATGCGGATCTAGTGTTTATTTCTGGTGCCGATGCAATCTCTCAAATCCTGAGCTGGAAAGATGTTGACAAGCTTTGGTCGCTTGCTAAGTTTGTAGCGGTCAGTAGACCAGGTCACAAACTCTCTATCCCAGATGCACCTGAAGGATCTATAACTACCTTAGAGATTCCCGCTCTTGCTATTTCCTCTACCGATGTTAGAAGAAGAGTAGACAGTGGTTTCCCAGTTTGGTACCTAGTCCCAGACGGTGTTGTGCAATACATCGCTAAGCATGAACTGTATGGCCAACATGAGTGATTTCAGTTCCCAACCACTAACTAGAGAAGCCATGGCTGCTCAAGCAGCTGCAATAGCAGCCAAGCAGGCAGCTGAAGCAGGCATACCTATTCCAGTTGAAGAAGTTCCGATTGTTGCAGAGCCTCTTCCTGTAGCACCTCCAGTAGTAGTTCCTCCAATTGTTGTGCCGATTGTGAAAACTGCACCTGCTGAAGAGCCTGTAGTTGCAGAGCCAGTTGTTGCAGAGCCAGCGCAATCCTTCACAGAGGTAGAAAAAGAGATTCTAGCTGTTGACTTAGATGCGGATGGTAATCCTCAGTTCAAAGTTTCTTCAGCGCTAACCGGTGAATTCACTGCGTCGAACCTGATAGTTGAACTTCCAGCAGATATCACTGCAGGTGGTGCATTGGTAACGGATACCGGTGAACTTGTCGTCACTGGAAGTATTGATGTGAGTGCACTGCTTACCTCAACCGGGGAAATAGACGTTATTGCTTTTGCTGATGGCTCTGACGGTGATCTAGATAAAGATGCTCAACAGAACTTCATTCCAGGTATCCCACCTATTCGAATTTCAGGAGTTCTTGCTAAGACACTGGGCCAGCCTGGTATGCCAGGTGGTGCACACCGAGGAATCAACCCTTACTGGTACTTTGCAATGCTTTCTGGAGCAGCACTACTTATTGCCGGAGGCATCGCTATTTCGTTTTATTCTGGACTATTCAACTAACTAAAAGAAAGCTACACATTGACAGCAACTTCACGTGCCATCGAAATGACCAAAATCGCCGCGACCGCCGCAGCAGGCAAGGTGGCAGAGAACTTAGTTGCCCTTGATGTGAGCGTACCTTTTGTGCTGGCTGATACCTTCTTGATTGTTTCAGGACGTAACGAAAGACAAGTTTCAGCTATCGCTGATGGTGTTGAAGAAGCCATGCTTCTGGCAGGACACAAACTGCTACGCAGAGAAGGCAAGACCACTGGTCGTTGGATTCTTCTAGATTTTGGTGACATCATCTGCCACGTTATGCATGAAGAAGATCGAATCTTCTATGACATTGAAAGACTATGGAAAGATTGTCCAGTTATTTCTCTTGAGGGCATCCAAGCACCGGTTGAAGCGTAAACCTATTTAGCTTTGCTAAAGCCAAATCTCTCTAAAACATAGTCTTCAATTAGCGCAACCAGGTTATACAAAAGTATTGAAACTAAAGTAATAACCACCACATAGGCCCATACTTCATTAGCCTTAGCTCTTCCAACAGCAGAGACAATACCGTAACCAATGCCAGATCCGGTAGCTAACCATTCAACCAATAGAGCACCTGTGATGGCTCCTGGCACAGAGATCTTGACCGCTGCAAAGAATGCCGGCAGTGAACTAGGGAAGGCAACTGTTCTTAGCTGCTTCAACTTATTAGCACCATAAACGTTCACTAAGTCATTCATTGCAGGGGATACCGAACGAAGTCCAAAGACTATGTTCACAAGAGCTGGGAAGAGCACAACGATAGCTCCCATAACCGCAACAGTGACATTGCCTCGTCCAAAGATCAAGATGATGATTGGAGTCATTGCAATCAGTGGAACAGATCGAAGAAGCATAGCTATTGGCATAAGTGCCTGCTCGATGCCCTTAGATAATGCAAACAGAACAGCAATAAGGGTTGCCAAGAATATGCCAGCGGCAAAGCCAATGCTGGCATCGTAAAGAGTTTGACTTAGTGCATTCATTACCAACACTTGGTTAGCAACTGCATCCTCTCTAGTAAAGAGGAAGTTATAAACATCCAATGGGTTCTTACCTATGTATGTTGAAACGTCGAAAGCCCACAGGCCCAGTACCCAAAGCAGAGTAACAACCACTAGAGAGAACCCAGTGTTGATAAGGCTTTTACCTAGCTTCTTAGAGAAAGTTTTCAATGCTCTGCCTTCCCACTGGAAGACCATGGAGTTACTTTTCTAGCAATCAAGCCGAAGAGATAATAACCAAGACCTGCGATAGCTCCTGAAACTAAAGCCAAGCCCCAAACTCTTGCTACCTCTAAACTCTGCTGAGCGTTTACTAGTGCTGGACCAAAACCAATGTCAGGACCACCAACATACTCACCAAGAATGGCTCCAAGAAACGCAGCAGGAGCTGCAATCTTTAGGGCAGCAAATACTGAAGGTAGCGCTGAGAGTAACTGAACCTTGATTAGTCTGTGCCAAGATGAACCACCGTAGACAGTGACCACATCAAGACTTGCCTGATCAGTTGATTTCACACCGGTTAACACACCGATCATGGTGGTGAAGAAAACACTTAGAGCAGCCAGTGAAATAGCAGCTCCTGCAGGTTCACCTTCACCAGGGGCACCTAACACCAAGCGGATGATTGGACCAATAGCAACGATAGGAATGCAATAGGTGATAACTGCTATCTGGGTAGCAAGATTTTCTAACTTAGGTAAAGCCAGAGCAACAGCAGCAAGAGCAATTGCTCCAATGTTTCCCAACAGAAAACCAATACCTGCTTCAGCCAAGGTAATAGAAGCGTTCTTGAAATAGAACTCAAAGCCATCTTCACCAAAGCCTTGAAGTACCTCTAGGGGAGTTGGTATGGAACCTGTAATCGAATCGCCAGCAGAGTTAGTCTTTGCAAACAAGGTGACTGCAGAAATCCACCATATCCCGATGATGGCTAGAGAGCCTATGGTGCCACCGAGATACCTAGGGCGGCTACTAGTCATCGGCAGCTAACTCACCGTGAGCACCAAAGAGCAACTCTGATGCTTGGTCAACAAGGCTGTGGAACTCAGGGGATCGCATCAACTCAATGTTTCTAGGTCTAGGAAGGTTTACTTCAATAATCTCTTGAATACGACCTGGTCTAGCACTCATAACCGCTACCTGATCAGATAGGAAGATAGCTTCAGATATTCCATGAGTAACCATGAGAGTCGTAGCTGGCTTTTCTGTCCAGATCCTAAGTAACTCAAGATTCAAACGCTGTCTTGTCATGTCATCTAATGCACCAAAAGGCTCATCGAGTAATAGAACCGATGGTTGAACGATAAGTGCACGAGCAATAGATACACGCTGACGCATACCACCTGAGAGCTGTGCAGGCTTAGCCTTCTCAAATCCTTGAAGGCCAACAAGTTTGATGATGTCAGCTAGCACCTTAGGGTCTAGTTCTTCACCTGAGATTTCAAGTGGAAGCTTGATGTTTGATTCAACACTGCGCCAAGGAAGCAGTGCTGAATCTTGGAAAGCAATACCTAGTTCGTGGTTCTTACGAAGATCCTGAGGATCTTTACCGTCTACTGTTGCATAGCCTGAAGTTGGTGTTTCAAGGCCAGCCAGAATTCTAAGAATGGTTGATTTGCCACAACCAGAAGGGCCAAGCAGGGAAAGGAAGCTTCCCTTGTCGCTGTGTAAAGAAGCATTGTCGATAGCGACAATCTTCTCTTTACCTATTTTGAAAGTCTTACTTAAATTGGAAATGGTGATGCCACTACCCAGAGCTTGATTGCTCTGAGTAGTGGCATCGGTAGTGCTAGACATTTTGTTGATTAGCCCTTTAGTTCTGGGTTTTCTTCGTAAACCTCAGCAAGAAGGCTCATGTCAAACAACTGCTCTGCTGTGATGGTGTAACCAGCAGAGGCTAGGGTTGCAAGGTTCTGAGCAATCATGGCATCGCTGATTGTGAATAGACCATTTGCTCTAGTCTCGTCTGTCTGAACCAAGATGTCGTTCTGAGTCTTTGACTGGTAGTACTCCTTAGCAGCGTTTAGACCTAGGTCCTTACCGAAGGTGTTTAGAGCAAGGTCTGCTCCACCATCTGGGTTAGCAATAGCGTCTTTCCAACCTAGGATGGTTGCCTTTAGGAATGCCTTTAGAGCAGCACGGTTGTTGTCGATTGAGTCTTGAGTAACAACAAAGCTCTCTGTAACAAACGGAAGACCGTTGTCAGCAAATAGCAAGTTGGTAACTTCATAGCCCTGGTCTTCAACAACGAAAGATTCGTTGGTTACATAAGCCAAGAAACCATCAACTTCACCG
>JBMOFL010000036.1:0-9562 GCA_049314335.1 Rhodoluna sp.
CTTATACTCTTAATCACAAGTGGATTCGGAGTTTCCTTCCGATTCGACCCTCGTCAAGAGGTTCAAATAAAGCTCTCGGTTGCTGCCGGGGGCTTTATTTCATCTCTGGCTAAACCAACCACGCGTTTAGTGAGCACGGTAAGTTTCACAGACTTTGATTTTCTTTACCTGAGTTATGAACAGTCAAACACTTCACTAACCTATAGGTATGGCTAGAAGAAGAATCAAACATGATGACGGTATTGATGCGATTAATGCTGTGATTCAGGCCAGCAAAGCTTCAACCCCACTAGCTGAAACAGATCAATCATTCGTCACAGCCGTGCGGTACCTTCTTGAAGAACTTGCTGAAGTAGCTCCTGGCAATTCAGTTGAAGTGAGAGTTCCACCGTTAGGTGCAACCCAATGCATTGAGGGTCCAAGACACACTAGAGGAACTCCGCCTAATGTGGTTGAACTCAGTCCAAAGGTTTGGTTTGACCTTGCCTTAGGCAATCTAACTTGGGATAAGGCAGTGCAAGATCATTTAGTTAGTTCAAGTGGAGTTAGGGCATCTTTAGACGAAGTATTGCCGCTAACCTTGAAACATGTCCAAAGATAAAACCGAAACGGCAAAAATCCGTCGAGCACCTAAGTTCATACCCTTCATGCTCACAGGAGTTTTGCTCGGAGGTGTTGTGGCGATAGTGCTGTCTCTGTCTATTACAACTCAGGATGGCAAAACAGCAGGTTTCCTAACTCAACTCTTGGTCTACTGCCTAGGGCTCGGAGCAGGCCTTGGAGTGGTGGCAGCCGTGATTTTTGATTCAGTGACAGCACGCCAAACCAAGGATGTGCAAGTCTCCAAAACCACAACCGAGTAGCCCGCTAAACTAGCAACGTAACGCCAAGTATTTGGCGACAAAGACGTCTGATTATTAGGTTTTACAAGCACGCAACCCCCACTCATAGAGACGGAAACTGCCCTTGCTTCGTGGAGATGGATTACTAAATCACGATTTGCTACCCGATGAAAAGGGTCCGCAAGATCAGTGTGGTGTATTCGGGGTTTGGGCACCTGGGGAAGAAGTAGCGAAGCTAACTTATTTCGGACTTTACTCGCTACAACACCGAGGCCAAGAATCAGCAGGTATCGCAACCTCTGATGGCAAAAAGATTCTTGTATACAAAGACATGGGGCTGGTCTCTCAGGTTTTTTCTGAATCTTCTCTTGAATCTCTAGTTGGACACATAGCTGTTGGACACAACAGGTACTCAACCACCGGCGCATCTTCTTGGCGCAATGCTCAGCCAACACTTGGTAGAACTGCTTCAGGAACTGTGGCTCTTGGTCACAATGGAAATCTGATCAACACCTCTGAACTTCTTGAGATGTTGAAGACAAAGTATCCTGACCAAACTGAGAACGAAATAACCGGTGGTAACACTACAGATACTGCAGTGCTAACTGCACTTCTTGCAGGTGACATGGATCACACTCTTGAGGCCACAGCACTTGAGCTTCTCCCTAAAGTAAAAGGTGCTTTCTGTTTAGTCTTCATGGATGAAACAACTCTCTATGCAGCGAGAGACCCACAAGGCGTTAGGCCTTTAGTTCTAGGCAGACTAGAACGAGGTTGGGTAGTTGCATCTGAAACTGCAGCACTAGATATTGTGGGGGCTAGCTACGTCAGAGAAATTGAACCAGGCGAACTAATTGCAATCGATGAGCATGGACTCAGATCAACACGCTTTGCTGAAACAAAAAGAGCTGGTTGTGTTTTCGAATATGTATATCTCGCAAGACCTGACACCACCATCAACGGCAGAGTTGTTTATGATGCCAGAGTTGAAATGGGTAAGACTTTAGCTAAAGAGCATCCTGTTGAAGCTGACATGGTTATTCCAACTCCTGAATCAGGAACTCCAGCAGCGATTGGCTATAGCCAAGAGTCAGGGATCCCCTTTGGCCACGGCTTAGTGAAGAACGCATATGTTGGTAGAACCTTTATCCAACCTTCACAGACCATACGCCAACGAGGTATCCGACTAAAGCTCAACCCTTTGAAAGAACAAATTAAAGGTAAGCGCATCATCGTTGTTGATGACTCAATTGTTAGAGGTAATACTCAACGAGCACTTGTGGCCATGCTTCGTGAAGCAGGTGCTCTGGAAATTCACGTAAGAATATCTTCACCACCGATTACCTGGCCTTGTTTCTATGGAATTGATTTCGCTACCCGTGCTGAACTAATTGCAACAGGACTGGGCGTTGAAGAAGTTAGACAATCTATTGGAGCGGATTCTCTGGGCTATCTATCTAAAGATGGAATGGTCGCTTCAACTAAGCAAGAAGAGAAACAGCTTTGTACAGCTTGCTTTACAGGAACCTACCCTATTGAATTGCCAGCTGAAGATCGTTTGGGCAAGAACCTGTTAGAGAAACCAGCGACAGCTTGTGAACCAGGACCAGACAGTGAACTAGACCAAATAGTGAAAGCCGCTAATGACTGATGCATATGCCACATCAGGAGTAGACACTCATGCAGGAGATCTTGCAGTTGAGTTGATGAAGAAATCCATCAAAGAAACTCTTTCTGGAAATGTTGTTGGCGGCTTTGGTGGTTTTGCAGGGATGTTTGATGTTTCGTTTCTAAAAACTTTTAATAGACCTCTACTTGCAACATCAACGGATGGTGTGGGCACCAAGGTAGCAATCGCTCAGGCAGTTGATAAGCATGACACCATAGGTCAAGATCTTGTTGGCATGGTTGTTGATGACATTGTTGTTGTTGGTGCGAAGAGTATGTTCATGACTGACTACATCGCAACCGGCAAAGTGGTGCCAACAAGAATTGCCGACATAGTTTCAGGTATTGCCAAGGCTTGTAAAGAAGTCGGAGTTTCACTCATTGGAGGAGAAACAGCAGAGCACCCAGGGTTATTGAAACCAGATGAATACGATGTTGCAGGTGCAGCTGTAGGTGCAGTTGAATACAGCAAACTTCTAGGACCTCATAAAGTTCAAGTTGGCGATGTTGTTCTAGGTCTTGAATCAAGCGGACTCCACTCAAATGGGTACTCACTCGTTCGCAAGATCATCAGAGACAGCCAACTTGACTACAACAAAACAGTTCAAGAGTTTGGCAACTTATCTTTAGGTGAAGCACTTCTTGAACCAACCAAGCTATACACAGGCATCCTCAACAAATTGCTTGAAAGCAATCTAGGTTCATCTGTAAAAGCTATGAGCCACATAACCGGTGGTGGAATCGGAGCAAACCTTGCACGAGTGCTACCTAAGAACACAACCTTAGATATTGATAGAAGCTCATGGAAGCCATTGGATGTATTCCAAGTATTAACCCAGTGGGGCAACCTATCCCTGGAACAAGTGGAATCAACTTGGAACCTAGGCCTAGGTTTCTCGATGATTGTTAAAGCAGATAAAGCAAAAGAGATCCAAGAGCTGTTGATTCAAGGTGGAGTACAGACCTGGGAATTAGGAATAGTTGAATCCAATGACTGCAGCCTGGAAGGATATATCCAAGGCGCTAAAGGTGTCGATGGAGGCGCAGTCAGGCTTTTGGGGAATTACAAGAACTAGATAGATTTGTCTAGGTCGTAGACGATTCGTCAGAACCACTTTCAGGGTTTGATTCGACTTCTTTGGATTCATCCTCCGGGTATAGATCAGCCCACTTGTCTTCATACTCTTGTTCATCTGAAGTGGTGCCTAGTTCTGCCTGCAGGGCAGTCAGGTCGGTATTAGGGCTGAAGTATTTCAGCTCGCGAGCCACCTTGGTGTTCTTCGCTTTTTGACGGCCACGACCCATGTCGAGACCCCCTCTTTTTCTTGGCTGAGCTATTTTGTGCTCAGGAAACGGTAAATCTGCCCTTTAGTATATCAGGGCTTAGCGCAGTAGGAGCCCAAGATAGGCAGCTGTGGAGGAAAGAATCAGGGTAACTACTGTGTATAGAGCAGCCGCTACGGGCCTATCCCTTGATACCAGCTGAGCAGCACCTGCCGCCCATGAACTAAAGGTGGAAAGGCCTCCAGCAAGCCCGACAACCAAAATAGCCACCAAGGTAATGTCGGATTTAAAGAAGGTCACCGCCCAGCCGGCAAAGAATGAGGCAACCACGTTGGCCAGCAGAATACCCCAAGGCCAAAAGCCATTTAGTTTACTAAGGGACACTCTAACGACAGAACCCAGCCCGCCAGCTACGAATATGCCGAGGACTACAAGTGGGTTAAAGATCTCAGCTAGGTTCATTGAGCCCTGCCTTCTTTTTTCCCAATGCGACACCGGCTGCGAAAGCAAAGAACCCACAAGCGAACATAACTGTAGTGATTGTGACACTTGATTGTTGATAAACAAATAGGGCAACACCAGACATGGTTGTGAAGCCACCTGCAAAACCTGAACCCCAAAAAGATTTTCTCTGCTCAGTTGCAAAAAGGGGATGGAATGAAACTAGGCCTAAGAAAAAAGCTCCAGCTACGTTCACTAGAAACAGTGACAGCACTCCAGCCAAAGCCGAGCCAGCAGTTACTTCTAAACCACTACCAACTAGATACCTAGCTAATGAACCAAGGCCTCCGCCTAGAAAAACTAGAGCGAAACTGCTCTTGAGCAAGTTAGTCATTATCCAAGTCTAGGATGTCATCCGGGGTGGCGTCTTTTTTGGCAACCATAGTGATTACCTTGTTATCTTCACCACGGTGTCTTCGCATCTGTCCACTAGATCTAAGCACTTCACCACGTCGAACGTCACCTGGTAGCGGCGAACGACTGAAGAGGTCGATCTTCTCGGCTGACTCTAATCGCCAAGGCACCAGCACAATCATCGCTCCGCGAACATACATTAGCTGCTTGCGAATACGGTTAGCTCTGTGGTTGTGGAAGATGTGCTCCCACCAGTGACCCACAACGTACTTAGGAATGTAGATAGACATACGCTGCTGTTCATGCATCAGTCTGTACTCAGTTAAGTATTCGCTTAGTGGAGCACCGAAGTCTCTAAACGGTGAAGGAATGATTCGTAGTGGAACTTGAATTCCATATTCTTCCCATTCTTTAGCGAATGCTTCTGCTCTGATTGGATCAACGGCAATGTGCACAACTTCTAACTTGTCATGCTTGCTGGAAAGTGCGTAGTCGAGTGCTTTCAACTGAGGAGCAGTTAGCTTGTCCATGAGAACTATCGCATAGTCACCCTTGCTACCGAACTTCATGTCTGGTCTGAGCTGAATCTCTTTATCAACTTCGATGTAGTACTTGTTTGTTTCATACATCACAATCCACAGCACTGGCATGATGATGAACACTAACCAGGCACCATGGGTGAACTTAGTGATGGTAACGATAATCAAAACTGAAGAAGTCATGAAGGCACCGAAACCATTGATGAGCAAACCGCTGACAGCTTGCTTTCTCTGGATTGTGCCGTTCTTAGTTCCTCTGCGCCAGTGCACAATCATTCCGATTTGACCCACAGTGAAAGATGTGAAAACACCAAGGATGTATAGCTGGATCAAGCCAGTAACTGATGCTTGGTAAACCAGAATCAAGGCACCAGCTGCTGCTGCCAGCGAAAGCATTCCGTTAGAGAAGACCAAGCGATCGCCTCTGGTCTGCAACATCTTTGGAGCAAAACCATCTCTTGATAGCACTGATGACAACAGGGGGAAACCATTGAACGCTGTGTTCGCTGCTAAGAGTAGAACGGCCGCAGTTGCTGCTTGAAGAATGTAGAACAGTAGCGAGTTATTGCCAAAGACCGCAATACCAATCTGAGCCATTAATGACTGCTGCGGGTTGGTCAGGAACTCTTCAATCTGTAAAGGATTTACCAATTGCTCAGGTGACTCGAGGTACTTCACACCTGACGTGAGAGCTAGCCAGGTTGTACCTAAGAACATGGACACAGCGATGGTGCCCATAGCCACCATTGTGATGTTGGCGTTTTTGATCTTAGGTTCCTTGAACGCAGGAACACCGTTAGCGATAGCTTCAATACCGGTAAGAGCGGAACAACCAGAAGCGAAGGCTCTAAGCAACAGGAGCACCACTGCTGCCTGAGTTGGGTTCTCTAAGAAGTCGTGTATGCCTTGAATCTCATAATCTGACGATGTTGTAACAAGTGACTCACCTAAAACAAATACCTTGTATAGACCGGTGCCAATCATCACAAATACGGTGGTAATAAAGATGTATGTCGGAAAGGCAAAAGAGACACCAGATTCCCTGATACCGCGAAGGTTAATAGTGAAAATTAGAACTAAAAAGCCGATAGCCATATGCACTCGATAAGGTGCAAGCTCAGGGAAAGCGGAGATTAGGTTATCCGTACCAGCTGAGATAGATACCGCAACAGTCATCACATAGTCAAGTAAGAGAGCTGCAGCCACAATCAAAGAGGCACCACGACCAAGGTTTACCTTGGCAACTTCGTAGTCACCACCACCTGAAGGGTAAGCCTGAATAACTTTGCGGTAAGAAAGAACGATGGTGATCAAAAGCAAAGCAACCATTGCTGCTATACCAGGAGCAAAAGCTAGGAAAGAAAGTCCACCTAGACCAAGAATCATTACTAGTTCTTGTGGGCCATAAGCCACAGATGACAGTGGGTCACTGGCAAAGATAGGAAGAGCAATCTTCTTGGGAAGGAGCTCGCCTTCTAATCTTTCATTTCTGAGCGCACGACCTAAGAAGATTCTTCTAAAGGGGTGAGTCTTCATTGCTGCAAGTTTGTCGTGCTCTTGTTTGCTTTCAGGCATTAGTGCTTTCTTATTTCTTTTGAGCCTCGCCATGTTGGCGACTCGAGAGTCTGAAGGTTGCGATAAAACCTAGTAGTAGGAAGATACCCGCAGCTAGTGCTGACCATTTGGTGCCATCGGTAAATGCATCCTTGGAAGCCTGAATAAAGGCCTCTGGCACACCTGAGGCAGCCATACCTGGAATATTTCCACCAGCGGATTCAACAACTGATTTGGCAAAGCCATCAGCAATACCTGCCGGAGTCCCAAGATCAGCAAGCTTGGCTAGCAAGCTAGCCTGTAGCTGAGTGAACAAAACAGTTCCTAGAACAGCAATACCTAAAGCAGATCCAATCTGGCGAACGGTGCTCTGAGATCCTGAACCTTGACCAATCTTGTCCATTGGCACATCAACCATGATCACTCCAGTTAGTTGAGCTGTGGCCAGTCCAATACCAAGTCCATATAGGAATAGGCAAGGCGCTAGGGGAGCCCAACCAGTCTGGTCACTAGCAAATACCGCAACACCGATAACACCAACTAGTTCAAGCCCAACACCGATACGAACCGCTAGTGCAGGTGAAAGCTTGCCACTCATCGCTCCACCAACAGCGGAAGCAAGGAAAGCACCACCAGCTAGCCAGAGCAGAACAAGACCAGAATCAATCGGTGATAAACCAATTACGTTCTGTAGCCATAGGGGAATAGCAAAAAGAATTCCAAACTCACCCATAGAAATAATTAGCGCAGCTAATGATCCATTTCTGAATGAGGTAACTCTAAACAGATTCAGATCAAGAAGCACTGGCTTGTGAGCAGCTTCACGTTTGTTTTCCCAAAGCACAAATGCGATACCAAACAAAACAGAGAGAGCAAGAGCTACAGGAATAGGCGAGATACCTGGATCTCCCCATGACCATGAACCAATGCTGAATGTCTTGTTGACATTCCACCAACCGTAGTTACGACCTTCAATGAGACCAAAGACGAGGGTAAGGAATAATCCAACAGACAGGAAAGCACCCAAAAGGTCAGGAGCACCAGCTCGCTTCTCGACCTTGGACTCACTCACAAACAACAAAAGTCCGGCAACAATTATTAGACCAATAGGTAAGTTGATGCTGAACGCTAGACGCCAACCATCATCGCCGAAGCTAGTAGCGAACCAACCACCAAGAACAGGACCAAGAGCAACCATTCCACCAATGGTTGAACCCCAGACAGCAAATGCGATTCCACGCTCTTTGCCTTGGAAGTTTGCATTCACAAGAGAAAGAGTGGTCGGTAGCACCATAGAGCCGCCAATACCTTGAGCAATACGAGCAAGAATCAGCTGACTTGCATCATTCGAGTATCCAGCCCAAACGGAAGCTGCGATGAATATCACGATACCGATGACCAATAGACGTCGACGTCCAATGCTGTCAGCAAGTGATCCCCAAATAAGAAGTAGAGCTGCAAAGACTAGAACGTAGCTCTCATTGACCCACTGAACCTCATTGCTCGATAAGTTCAAGGCTTCAATTAGCGCGGGGAATATGGTGTTTACGATAGTGCCATCAATAATGACGATGGATATAGCTAAAGAGATGAAAAGGAGGCCAATCCAACGGTAACGGGCTAAAACTGCCATGTGGTAACGCTTTCTGTCTCCCAATAAGTTGGGTGAACTAAATAATCTTAGTCCTGTGCACTTGGTACCCTTTACTAATGAACAAGGGTAAGTCGTGATCAAGTATCTAGGCTCTAAGCGCACCCTTGTCGGGGTTCTTGGGGCTATTGCTCAAGCCGCAGAGGCTCAAACAGCCGTTGACCTATTCACCGGAACTACTAGAGTGGCTCAAGAATTCAAAAGACAGGGCCTAGCTGTAATAGCAAGTGACAGCGCAACCTATAGCGACATCTTGGCTAAGTGCTATCTAGAAGCAGATGCCAACTTAGTTGACCTTGCTGCACTTACCCAGAAGATCGCATACCTTAACTCCCTGCCTGGCAAAGCTGGCTATGTGACCAAGAACTTCTGTGAAGAAGCGAGGTTCTTCCAACCTAAGAATGGTCAACGCATAGACGCTATCCGTGAGGAACTAGAGGCTAACTTCAAATCAGATCCTGATTATCCAATTCTTCTAACCTCGCTCATGTTGGCAGCCGACCATGTGGACAGCACAACAGGACAACATATGGCTTACCTAAAGAACTGGTCACACAGATCAGGTAATGACCTAGAACTACTTGTGCCAGATCTGATACCGGGAACGGGTAAGAGTGTCTTGGGCTTAGCCGAGGATGTGATTACTGAACTACCTGAAGTGGACCTTCTATATATGGACCCACCATATAACCAGCATCGATACTTCACCAACTATCACATCTGGGAAACACTGGTTCGCTGGGATAACCCAGAGCCATACGGAATAGCGATGAAGCGCATAGATAGCCGGGCAGCACATACGCACTCAGTGTTTAACAAGCGGAAGAAAATGCCACCAGCATTCAAAGCAGTGATTACTAAGGCCAAAGCCAAAACACTAGTTGTCTCATATAACAATGAGTCTTGGGTTGAACCAATCGACATAGCTGAAGCACTCCTACAGAATCATGAGAGCGTTGCTTTACTTGAATTCGACTACAAGAGATATATCGGCTCACAGATAGGTATTTACAACAAGTCAGGTGCCAAGGTGGGCTCGGTCGGGGAGCGCAAGAATAAAGAATTGATTTTCATCGCGGGAGAAACTTCGAGAGTCGAAGCAATCGAAGAACTTGTGGCTGGACGCGGGATTGAACCGCGGACCTAACGATTTTCAGTCGTTCGCTCTA
>JBMOFL010000037.1:0-9289 GCA_049314335.1 Rhodoluna sp.
ACTAAACCCCCGAAGTCAAACTTCGGGGGTTTAGTTTTACAAAGCTTTAACTGGCTGCTTTTATGATCAGCTCTTTAATTTGAGACTCAACCTTTGGCGTCAGTTTGATTAGAGCGAATGAGGTAGGCCAGAAGTTGCCGTCATCGAGATTAGAGTGCTCAGAGAAACCTAGAGTTGAGACTCTAACTTTGAACATCGCTGCGTTCTGGAAGAACATGATTACCTTGCCAGTCTTGCCTGGAGTATAGAAAGATGGCATTCCATACCAAGTTTTAGCTACGAGGTGAGGTGCGTGCTTGTCAACGAGAGCTTTGATTCGAAGAGCCATTTCCTTCTCATCCTTAGGCATCTTATTGACCTTCTCCATGAAAGCCTTTAGATCTGCTTCAGCACTAGCTACTCGCTTGGCTTCGTTGGCTCTGTCTTTCATCGCCTGCTTTTCCGCAGCGGAGAAAGTTGAGGTGGTCTTCTTTTCTGCCATCTGACTGTCCCTTCACTTATTAGTTCTTAGTTTAAGGGAGAGTTTTTGGCGTAACCTTAACCAATGAGCGATCTAGAAACCATCGGCCAGCGGGACAACTGGATCTGTTGGCTGTGTGATGAGCCTGTTGACTCTGAAGGGTCTGTCAACAACGACCGTGGCCCTAGTGCTGATAGCTACTTCATAGCCAAGGCAAAAAAGGGCGAGAAGGCTCTCGAGCGACTAGCTCATAGAGCCTGCAACACCATGAAGGGCAAGATAGACCCTGTAATTCAATGGCCTAGTAACCTAATGGTTTTTGAACCTGCACCCATCATTGCCACAGTTGAGAGACTGGCTAAAAAAGGTGGCAAAGAGGCCGTTGGTCGTTGTGCAGATAGTAAAGATGCAGAGCTAGCATCAACCTGGCTACTCGATAGGCTCTCCCGATTTACTCCAGAACTAAGCTTCAAAACAGAGGTTATGCCAGGTGGCGGACAGTTTGTCCTAATGCTTCGGTTGGTCTAGAACATTTATGAGTAAACCAATTAGAGTCGTTTTCCTTACCTTCTACTTTGAGGCTTGGGATGCTTTCGATGCTATCTATAAGCAAATGAAGGCTGATGACCGGTTTGATCCGATTGTTATTTCAATGCCTCGTAAACTTACCGGCTATGAAAAGTTTCAAGATGAAGAACTCGTTAGCTCATATCTAAAATCGCTAAAAATTCAGCATGAGAGATTCAAGTTCAAGAAGAGTAAGGATGGTTTAGCCAGACTTCAAGAGCTAAACCCCGATTACATCTTCCTCAACTACCCATGGCAGAGAAACTATAAGAAGAACTATCAAATCGAGAAACTTATTGAGTTTACAAAAGTTTGCTACGTTCCATACTTCTCGACTTCATTGGTTAATGAACCAGGTGTTCAAGGAGTTGCTCTGCATCAATACACTCAATCGACTCATGAGTTAGCCCACCTAGTTTTTCTTCAGGACGTGGATACCAAAGCTGCTTTCGATGCTAACGGTAGAGCAGATCACGCTTTTCTTACCGGCACTCCAAAGATAGATGCACTACTTGAAGCTAAAGATAACGTAACTCCTGTTTGGCCGATAGATCGAACCTTGCCTGATGGCAGCAAACCAATTCGAGTCATCTGGGCTCCGCATCACAGTTATGGAGTTAGCTGGTTGAACTTCGGCCACTTCACTAAACAGCGCAAACCGATGCTCGAATATGCAAAGAACCATCCTGAGATAGATTTTGTTCTTAGACCTCATCCTTTCCTGTTTGGAACTTTGACGGGACGAGACCTAATGAGTGCTGTGGACCTAAAGACTTGGCGTGCTAGTTGGGATGCACTGCCAAATACCTTTACCGACATTGATGGACCTTTCACAGCGTTAGCCTTAGCCTCGGATGCTCTAATAACTGATGGCGTCTCATTTATTGCTGAGTATCCACTGGTAACCAGAAAGCCAGCTATTTTCTGGGAGAAGCCAGGGCACTGGGAGTTCTCTAACCTAGGGGTTATTGCAGAGCAAAGCTCGATAGTTGTCTCCTCAATGGCTGAAGTTGAAGATGCGCTAGATCTAGTCAAAAACGACAGTCTCCCAAGTCGTCAAGTGGAGATTAAAGCCTTAGTCAAGGCGGTTCGGCCAACTAAGAAGTCAGCTGCCAACTCGATTGTTGACCTAGTAATCAAGGACTACAGAGCAAGTTCAGAGTAGTCAACAATCTAGATTACGGACTGAAAGTCGGGTGATTTTGGTCGGTTTGAGCAGATAGATTAGAACCTGAAATGAAGAACCCAGTCAAGCTTTCGGCAACTCAATCTATAGCCGCTGCATTCACAGGCCTAATTGCCGTGGGCACAATACTTCTTATGCTGCCAGCTTCATCAAGTTCAGGTAAGGCCACAAACTTTTTTGATGCTCTTTTGACTGCAACTTCGGCTTTTACTGTCACCGGACTTGCCTCGGTTGATACAGGCACCTATTGGTCGACTTTTGGGCACACGGTCATAGCCTTTGGAGTTCAGATAGGCGGTATAGGAATCATCGCCTTTGCGTCTCTAGTGGCATTTCTTGTGGATGGAAAGATCTCGCTTAGAAACCGTAAATCTGTTATGGCGGAGTCATCAGCTCCTAAGCACATTGACTTGAGAGCTTATCTGAAGACAGTTCTGAAGATGTTGCTCTTTTTTCAAAGCATTCTTTTCATAATTCTTGCTGTGCGCTTTTTTAGCGAGTATGGCTATTCAATTGATAAGGCTCTGAGCCACGGAGCGTTTCACTCTCTGATGACCGTCAATCACGCAGGTTTTGCACTCTATGCCGACAGCATGATGAGTTTCGCTCAAGACCCTTGGATTATCATTTCCATGTTTGTATTCACCACCATTGCCTCCCTTGGTATTCCTGTTCTAATTGAAATAAGAGATCGCCTCCGCTTGCAGGTTTACTCTCGGCTTGGGCGAGAGGCTGACTACATACTTCCAAAGCAATGGTCTTTGAATTCTCGAATAGTTTTGTGGGCCAGCCTGGTTTTAGTTCTAGTTGGGGCATTGGCGCTGACTATAACTGAATGGGGGAACCCGGCAACATTGGGAGCGATGGATCCAGCTCAAAAAGTCATGACGGGTTTCTTCCAATCCTCAATGACTCGCACTGTTGGGTTCAACTCTATTGACATTGCCGCTATGGATCCGGGTTCCTGGATTGTAATGAACATGCTCATGTTTATTGGTGGTGCTAGCGGTTCCACCGCCGGTGGTATCAAGATTGGCACAGCGGTAATTCTTCTATATATCGTTCTTACAGAGATTAGGGGAGATGCGGCTGTGAATGTGGGCAATAGAAGACTGCCTCGTTCTATGCAGCGTCAAGCTTTGACTATCGTCACTGTTTACTCCGCGGTTATAATCGGGGCACTGCTTGTACTTAGGTTTACAACTAAGTTTTCAACAGATCAACTTCTCTTTGAAATCATTTCTTGCATTGGAACGGTGGGCCTTTCAACAGGCATTACAGCCAGCCTTCCTGAACATGCCAAGCTGCTCTTGTCTTTGGTCATGCTCTTTGGACGTCTAGGACCGATAGTTGTGGCTACTTCGCTGGCATTGCGCAAGACGCAAAGACACTTTGAATACCCTAGAGAAAGCCCGCTAATTGGCTAACTACTTTATAACCCACCCACACCTAATGAGTATCTAGGATTGAATAACACCACTGAATGGAGAAGCAAGTGTCAAATCGCAAGAAAAGCGCTACAGCTACACAGCAAGTAGCCTCGAACATTGTGGTCATAGGATTAGGCCGCTTTGGTTCATCTCTAGCTAAAGAACTACTCAAAGGGGGCAGAGATGTTCTGGGTGTAGACTCTGATGCTCGCACCGTCCAGAATCTATCTGATGAACTCAGCGATGTTGTTCAAGCCGATAGTACGGATGAGACAGCTCTTCGTGAACTTGGTATCCAAGATTTTGATTCTGCAGTGGTAGCTATCGGAAGCGATCTTGAGTCCAGTATCTTGACCGCATCGCTACTCTTGCAACTTGGGGTTCCTCAAGTCTGGGCAAAGGCAACGAGCACCGCTCACGGCCGCATCTTGAAGCAACTTGGAGTGCATCACGTGATCTTCCCTGAAATGGACATGGGTAAGCGAGTGGCTCACATGGTTTCTGGTGAATCTTTAGATTATGTACCGATTGACGATGACTTCGTGATGGTCAAGACTTCCGCTCCAGAATTGTTCAATGGCAAAACCCTTGCTGACATGAGGTTTAGATCTGAACTTGGCGTGACAGTTGTGGCAACTAAGAAAGCTGGTGCAAGCTATGTGCCATCTTTCCCTGAGACAGTTCTAGAAACTGGGGACGTCATGATCGTTGCAGGAAGAACAGAGAAAGTTGATGAGTTCTGCCAGCTAGGTAAATAACCTAAAGTCTTACGCCTTGACTTGGGCTATATCTTTTGGTCCGATACCGCAACAACCACCGATAATTGTTGCGCCGCATTGCGCCCACTCTGTGATGTGTTGGTCGGAAAGCTTTATGGCAGCACCTTCAAGGCGTTTTAGTTTTTCATTCCAGGTGCGACCAGCGTTGGGATAAACAACGAATGGTCCAAAGTCATTAGCAGATTCCAGTAATCCAGTTACCAGTTCTGGACTGGTGCAGTTGATACCAACGTAATCAGCACCTAGTTCTTTAGAGATTCTTGCTGCTTCGTTGAACGTTTCCCCAGAGCACAGATGAACCTCATCCTTACAGGAGAAGCCAATCCAAACCGGAATCTCGTTGTTTAGCTCCTTTAGTAGATTTAGTAAAACTCTTGCTTCTCTAATCTCAGGAATAGTTTCGATGGCTAGGTAGTCAGGTTTACAGGCAATAAGAATCTCAAGTCGCTCCTTGTGAAAGTCAATGAGCTCTTGTTCTGTCACAGAGTAGTTTCCTCGATATTCAGAACCATCAGCCAGGTACGCACCATATGGACCTATAGAGGCTGCTACCAGTGGAGCTTTAGCATCTCTAGCTAACTGCACAGATAGCTTTAGTGCATCAACTACTTCTTGGTGAGTCCACCCTTTGGCTACGCAACCAGGAAACGAAACTTGGTAGGTAGAGGTAATGATGATTTGTGCTCCAGCATGAACAAAAGCAGCGTGAGCATCACGTATCTGATCTGGAGCACTCTTTAGTAGTTCCCCAGTCCATAGTTCAGAGGTAAAGGTGTTACCAAGATCTTCGAGTGCAGTGGCTAGCCCACCATCGAGAAGCACATAATCCTTAGACATTGGAAAAGTCTAACTGGTTTGACTAAAGCTATTCTTTTGTGCTTTTAGGCTTCAAAGTGTTAGATGCTTTGGCCAAGAAGATAGAAAACACAAGTGCTACAACTATGCCTGTGCTGATACCAAGCTCTATAACAGCTCTATCGAACTCGTCTTGAGATTTGCCAGAAGCCAGAGTCATGGATGCACCCACTGTGAGTATATGTCTAACCGCGGCGATAACTCCAATGATGAGAAAGTTCTGTAGCTGGAAGACACCATCGGTGTATCGAGCAACTACGGTTCTAAGAATCTCAAGAATAATGATGATGAACAGAATGTCGTTGATAGCTTGAATCATTCCAGTTGGGAAGAACGGTGAAGTCTCAAAGACTCTGGTTACCGAGAAGAACAATGCAGCAATGGCTATTCCTAGGAGGAAGATACCTAGGATGATGTGGAAGATCTCTTCAATTTTCTCGATCCAATGGGCTGGAACTAGGACCTTGTGATTATCTTTAGTCATGACTGAAATCTAGCCCAATGACACCGACAATCAAAGACTAAATAGAGGCTTTACATTACAGTTCTATTTCGTTGTTCGTCCTCTAAACCTAGTTATAAAGTTCACTACCTCAATGCCTACACTGGCAACTAGAGCAGCAGAGAAAGTTAGAAGTAACTGTGGGTTAGTTAGATAGGTCAAACCAAAAAGAGGGAACGTGAACATGCGAGCACAGACTTGAATGTTGTAAGTTAATGCCATGATTGAGATTTCAGAGTTCCCAAACAGAGTTCTACTAGGACTCAGCCGCCCATTCGTTGCGGCAACACAGCCAAACTCAAACGCTGCAGAGGTTATTGGTTCACTCTGGAAAGATATGTCCAAGCTGTTCTTCAGCATGGAACTTAATCGTGACCCTAGTCCACTTGGTGTAGGGGCAATGAGTCTAGATGAGAGTGGCAATGAAGGTTCAATGGTTTACTTTGCTGGCTATGAAGTGAATTGCTTACCCGATGACTTGGGAGGCCTAGAAGTGCTACTGCTAGAACCAGCCAAGTACGCTTTCATAACTCATGAGGGACCTATGTCGGAGTTACCTGGTGTCATTACTAACTTCTACAACAAGCTGCTTCCTGAAAGCGGTTTACCTAGGAGAGATGGCATGGATCTAGAAATCTATCTTGAGACTTACGACCCCGAGCCTAAAACAATAGTCACCATTGCAGCACCAGTTCAATGAACCGGGTGCGTTAGTCACTCCAGACCTTAACCAATTCTTAGGCGAGCAGTATTTGTCCCCATCTGACTATTTCTAGCAGGGAACTCTCGGCTTTCTGTGAGAGATTAGGGGTAAGAAACTTAGCGGAGCACGAGGAGAACTAGATAAATGAGTAAGAAACGGTGGTTCTGGCTGTCCGCCATTGCTTTAGTAGCGATAATCTTCATTGCTTTGGTGACTAATCGTGCGCTCACCAGACAAAGCAACTTTGAAACCTATGAGGTCACATCAACATCAGTTGTGAAGACAGTGGCTGCTAATGGTCAGCTAGCTGAGACTCAACTATTGGCCTATGGCCCAAGTGAGCAACCGGTTCTGACTTCGGCCAATGGGTCTACTGCTATTCCCGCACAGTTCGGATTGAGCCTAGAAGTATCCCAGATTGAAGTTTCAGTTGGGAAGAAAGTTGCTAAGGGCGATCTACTCTTCACCTACATAAATCAGATGGGGCAGTCCACTCGAGTAAGAGCAATTAGTAATGGGACTGTTCGTTCGGTTGACACTGCAGCAGGTCTGAGAACTTCTGGTCAGGTAGTTACCATTGGCAGTAATAAACCTGTGGTTTCTGTTTTTGCAAGTGAATACGACGCAGATCTTTTGGATTTGAGCCAGAAAGCAACTATAGAACTAGATGCCATCGATGCAGTATTCGAGGGTGCTGTGATTTCGATTGGTCAAGTTGCTAACTCTGTTAGCGGCATCAAGCAGTATGAAGTTTTGGTGGAAGTGAAAACAATTCCAGCTGGTGCCAGATTTGGTATGAGTGCAACAGCAGAAATTGAAGTTGAAAGAGCTGACGATGTTTTAGCTGTTCCTATGAGTGCCCTTATTGGTGAAACTCCTGAAGTTGAAGTGCTAAGAGATGATTCCGGTGGAGCATCCGTTGTCGAGATTGTTACTGTAAAACTTGGCCTTAGGGGAGACAGTCTGGTTGAAGTCACCTCAGGACTCAAGGCAGGCGACAAGGTAATAACTGGTGTCAAAGGAGATATCCCTGCACCAAGTCAATTCGGCCCTCCGCGTGGAGCCGGAAACAATGGCTGATGAAGTTGTTCGCTTAGATAAGGTACGTCGAGATTATCTAGTAGGCGATCAGGTCACCACAGCACTAGATGGTGTTGACCTAGTTATTGAGCGTGGTGAATTTGTTGCCATCGTAGGACCCTCGGGAAGTGGTAAGTCAACCATGATGAACCTCATCGGTTGCCTAGATAGACCCAGTGCAGGTTCTGTGAAGATCTCAGGAGATTCCACTAACGATCTAAGTGATAACAAACTAACTGAACTTAGGTCAAAGGCAATTGGCTTTGTTTTTCAACAGTTTCAATTACTGCCGAATACCACAGCCATTGAGAACGTGATGGCACCACTTCTTTATCAAGGTAAGAGCACAAAAGAGGCTAAGAAACTAGCTACCCAGATGCTTACTCAACTAGGCCTAGGGGACAGACTCAACTTTGATAGGAATCGTCTATCTGGTGGCCAACAGCAAAGAGTTGCTATAGCTCGCGCACTTGTGACAAGCCCTGACATTGTTTTAGCTGATGAACCTACCGGTGCGCTTGACTCTAAAACTGGTGCTGCAGTAATTGAACTTCTCAAAGATTTACACAGGGACGGCAGAACAATAGTTTTGATTACCCATGATCTAGAAATAGCCGCCAGTGCCCCTCGAAGAGTATTCCTCCGTGATGGTCTAATTGAACGCGATGAGCGAGGTGTGAGTTGAGAATTCTAGGAACTGCCGCTTTAGCTCTAAACAGAATCTGGGCTACCAAAATCAGATCCTTACTAACCATGCTTGGTGTAGTAATCGGTGTTGCAGCCATCGTTGCTCTGACATCTATTGTTGACGGTGCATCACAGGGAATCAATAAGTCCTTAGCAACTCTTGGCACCAATCAGCTCAACATAACAGCCATGGCTCCAGATTCCCTTACTGAACTAGATGCCAAGGCATTAGCTGCGCTAGACAATGTTTCAGTAATGTTTGTGCAAGCTCAAAACCAGGGAACCATTGCAACTCAAGACAGTAGAGTAAATGCTCGGCTGGTTGGAGTTTCATCCCAATACTTTGAAGCCGTTAAACCAGCGATTGCATTAGGCTCCTATCTGTCCAGCAGCTCTTTTGCAGCCACTTCAAAAGATGTAGTCTTTGGTGCTGATGCAGCAAATGACTTAGGCATCACCAAAGAGTTACTCGGTAGCACTGTGAAACTCAACGGGCAAGATTTCAGACTTGTTGGTGTACTAGATGATCAAGCAGGTTTTGGAACATCAGGTCGAGTGTATGTGACCATAGATTCTGCTCGAAAGCTTTTCAGTCAGTATCCCTATGTTTCAAGCATTGTTATTCAAGCTAATACACCAGAACAAGTGGATGCCCTGCAACTGCAAGCAGACTTCCTTCTCAGAGAGAGGTATGGTCTTGGGGCTGAAACAAATGCTCGATACACAATCACTAATCAGGCATCGTTGATTGCTGCAGTTGGATCCATCACAGCAACCCTAGGACTGTTGCTCACTGGAATTGCTGCTATCAGCTTGCTCGTTGGTGGCATTGGCATCATGAACATCATGTTGGTATCGGTAAGAGAACGAACCAGGGAGATAGGTGTTCGCCGAGCTATTGGAGCAAAGCAATCCAACATACTCACTCAGTTCCTCATTGAAGCCATAGTTCTTTCTCTGGCTGGAGGAGTAGTGGGGTTGATCCTCGGTGAGATCGCCGCTTTCTTCTTAGCTGTACTTGGTGACTGGGTATTCTCAAT
>JBMOFL010000038.1:0-8931 GCA_049314335.1 Rhodoluna sp.
TCTTCTGCAACCTTGTCAGCCTGCTTCTTAACAACAATCTCTTCACGAGGCTTTAGCACTGGCTTCTTCTTTGCATCTGATTCGAAGACTGCCTTAGGAGTCTGAGGTAGGACGGTGTTCTTTGCAGAAGCGTCACCCTTCGACTTCTGGTAGTCACCGGTTAGCTTTAGAAGAACAAGTACCTGCTCGGTTGGCTGTGCGCCAACGCCTAGCCAGTAAAGTGCTCGCTCTGAGTTAACTTCAATGATTGATGGGTGGTTAGTTGGTACGTAACGACCGATCTCTTCAATAACGCGACCATCACGTGCTTTACGTGAGTCGGCTACGACGATACGGTAGTGCGGCGTCTTTAGTTTTCCTAGACGCTTTAGGCGGATTTTTACAGCCACAATGCTCCTGTTTATGAATTGGGGCGAACAATCAACCGTGAGCGTGGGGGCACACTCGGTATAAAAGCTCTGATGGGTTGCCCATTCAGTTTGGTTAGAGGGTCAAACTGCAGGCAACCTCTCTATTCTGCCAGAAATATATGGCAGGAGCAACCAACTATCCCCCTAAGCCGAAGGATGAACCTGAATTTCCTTGCTGAGGAGGTTGGATTCCCGATATTTCAGCAGCACGTTTAGCTGGATTGCCTGATTTACTTCCCTTTTTAGCCTTGCCCTTGTTCTGCTTTGGCATAGCTGCTCGAGGCATTCCCTGAGGCATTCCAGGAATCCCTGGGTTACCACCTTTAGCCATGACCTTCATCATCTTGGCTGCTTGCTCAAATCTATTTACTAGAGAGTTCACATCGGTCACCGTCATGCCCGAACCCTTAGCGATGCGAAGTCTTCTTGAACCGTTGAGAATCTTTGGATCTCTGCGCTCTTTGGGGGTCATGGCTCTGATGATGGCTTCGGTGCGATCAATCTCTTTTTCGTCAACATTGTCTAGTTGGTTCTTGAGCTTGCCAACACCAGGCATCATCGCGAGCATGCTCTTGAGTGAACCCATCTTTCTAAGCTGCTGCATCTGGTCTAGGAAATCTTCCAAAGTGAAAGCATCTTTGGCCATCTTCTCAGCCATGACCAGAGCTTCTTGCTCATCGAATGACTTCTGAGCCTGCTCGATAAGGGTGAGAATATCTCCCATGTCCAGAATTCTTGAAGCCATACGATCTGGATAGAAAGGTTCAAAGGCTTCCATGCCTTCACCGGTTGAGCTAAACAGAATAGGTTTGCCGGTTACTTGAGCTACAGACAGCGCAGCTCCACCTCGAGCATCACCATCAAGCTTGGTTAGGACTACACCTGTAATACCAACACCATCTTCAAAAGCCTTGGCAACATTGACAGCGTCTTGACCAATCATTGAGTCAATAACAAAGAGCACTTCGTCAGGATCGGTAGCTTTTCTTATGTCGTTAGCCTGCTTCATGAGTTCTTCATCGACACCGAGACGACCTGCGGTGTCAACAATCACCACTGAGAACTGCTTCTGCTTAGCGTGCTTGATTGAATCTTTAGCAACACTTACAGGGTTACCTTTGCCGTTACCAACTTCGGGTGCAAATACTGGAACCCCGACTCGTTCACCAATGACCTGTAGTTGGTTGACAGCATTAGGTCTCTGTAAATCACAGGCAACAAGCAAGGGTGTCTGGCCTTGATCTTTAAGCCACTTCGCTAACTTTCCAGCAAGAGTTGTTTTACCTGAACCCTGTAAACCTGCCAGCATGATTACGGTTGGTGGGTTCTTAGCAAACTGTATTCTTCTTGCTTCCCCACCCAAGATAACAATCAGTTCTTCTTGAACAATCTGAACAACCTGTTGAGCAGGGTTTAGTGCCTTAGAAACCTCATCGCCTAGTGCTCGCTCACGAACGGCAGCAATAAATGTCTTAACAACCTCAAGAGCAACGTCAGCTTCAAGTAAGGCTTTTCTGATTTCTCTGAGGGTTGAATCGATGTCTGCAGCAGAGAGCTTACCCTTGGCACGTAAACCCTTAAACGTCTCTAATAAACGATCTGAAAGATTTCCAAACACTAGTTCTCACCTACTAACCCAATTGCAAACTCTTTAGCATCAAAGAAGCCAAAGTCATTTATACCTTCACCGACACCCACTAGTTTGACAGGAATATTCAACTGATCTTGGATTGCATAAACAATTCCACCCTTAGCGCTGCCATCTAACTTGGTAAGGGCGATACCGGTAACTGAAGCAACCTCAGTAAATGCCTTTGCCTGGGTCATAGCATTCTGACCGGTAGTTGAATCTAGAACCAAGAGAACTTCACTGATTGGCAACTGCTTCTCGATGACTCTTCTGATCTTGCCTAGCTCATCCATCAAGCCTTGTTTATTCTGCAAACGTCCTGCGGTATCGATGATCAGCACATCACTGCCATTAGCAATAGCTTGCTCTACTGCTTCATAAGCAACAGCTGCTGGATCTTGGCCTTCAGAAACAGGCTTCACAATTGATGAGTTAGATCTTGTAGCCCAGGTTTCTAGTTGTTCAACCGCGGCTGCTCTAAAAGTGTCTGCTGCACCTAGAGTTACCTTCGCTCCACCTTCGACTAAGTAGTTAGCTAACTTGCCGATAGTAGTTGTCTTACCGGCACCATTAACTCCAACAACCAATATCACATAAGGCTGTTTACCTGAGGCAAGATTCAGTACAGCATCTGATCGAGTCATCTTCTCGGTAAGTAGTTCAGTAAGGATTGCTTTGAGTTCAGATTCTGTTCGAGCACCAGACTTCTTTGCTCGAACCTTTACCTCACCAACAATTGCTTCAGCTGCAGAAACACCAAAGTCAGCCTGAATCAAAACATCTTCAAGTTCTTCCAAGTTCTCAACATCAAACTTGATTCTTGAAAAAACAGCTTTGAAACCTTTAGTTAGGTTTCTTTTCGGAAGCTCGACCTTTACAAGTTCTTGAGGAGCATGAGGAACAACAGCTTCGACTAATACTTCTTGCTCTTGGACTACTTGTTCTTCAACAGCTTGGTCGGCTGCTTGGTCCTTCTTGCGCCAGAACTTCAAGCCAGCCAAGGTTAGTCTTCGCTAACTTCTAGACGTTGGCTCACAACAGCACTGATACCGTCCTGACGCATTGAAACACCGTAGAGAGCATCAGCAATTTCCATTGTTCTCTTCTGGTGAGTAATAATTACAAGCTGTGATGACTTCTTTAGATCTCTGAAGATATCTAGCAATCGGCCTAGGTTGGCATCATCAAGTGCAGCTTCAACCTCATCAAGAACATAGAACGGCGAAGGACGGGCCTTGAAGATTGCTATCAGTAGGGCTAGGGCAGCTAGTGATCGCTCACCACCTGATAGCAAGCTCAATCTTTCAATACGCTTACCTGCTGGCTTAACATTTACTTCAAGACCAGTTGTGAGCATGTTGTCGTGATCGGTTAGATAGATAGAACCAGTTCCACCAGGGAATAGCACTGGGAATACTTGCTCGAAAGCTCTCTTGGTATCTTCGAATGCTTCTTCGAAGATTGATTGCATCTTGCTATCTAGTTCCTTGATGATGTCCATCAGGTCAGCACGTGTCTGAGTAAGGTCTGCTAGCTGCTCGGTTAGGAACTTGTGTCTTTGTTCAAGGGCTGCAAACTCTTCAAGCGCTAGAGGGTTAACTCGACCTAGGCGCTCAAGAAGTCGCTCTGCTTCGTGCAATCGCTTCTGCTGTTCTGATTTCACGAAAGGCTTAGGCGATTCTGGGTTCTCTGGATCTGGGATGAGTTGATCTGGACCATACTCGTTAACCAATACTTGCTGATCTAATGCCAAGTCTTCGCTTGCCTTAGAAACCAAGTTGGCTAGGTTCAGTCGCTTCTCATGGTTAGAAAGCTCAATGTCGTGAACTGTTTGGGTAAGCGCAGACAATCTGTTTTGCACAGTGGCTGTTTCGCCGCGAAGACGAACTAGTTCTTCGTTCTGGTTACGTCTCTTACTTTCAAGATCGTGCAGAGCGAGCTTGGCAACTTGAGCTGATTTCTCAATAGCAGTAATTGCAACTGGAAGAAGTTCCAGAATGCTTTGAGCACTGGCTAGCTGTCTTGTCTGAAGCTGGGCAGCCGCTTTAGATCTTTCAATGGCATCAAGAGCATCGCCAATCTGTGAGCGCAATGTTGCTGCTCGCTCTGTTTCAACTCTTAGTCGGTCGGTGGCTGAACCTAGTTCAACTCTCACATCAAGTTCTTTTTGTCTAGCGTTATCAAGGGCTAGAGCAAGTCCTACACGGGCTGAGGTATCAAGGTTAGGTCGCTCACGCTTAGAGAATTCTTCGTGAAGAGCAACTGCTTGCTGAACTGCCTCTTGAGCAACGGTGATACCTTCTCGGGCTGTCTCCGCTACTCTTTCGAGACGAGCTCTTTCACCATCGAGGGCTTCAACCTGGACTCTTAGTCGACCAAGCTTTTCAGCGTGCGATGCCAACTCAGCATCGTTCTTCTTAAGTTCTGCAAGAGCACGAGCAGTCTGCTCTTTAGCGGAGGTTTCTTGAGCTCGAGCAGTAACCAGCTCTGCTCTTAGTCTTTCAATACTTGTGTTTACTTCAGCTAGTTTGCTTTCAGCGCTGTCACGCTCGGCAACTAGTTCAACCTTTGAAGGTTTCTGGCCTGATCCACCACGAATTACAGATTCAGTTAGAACATCGCCTTCTTTGGTAATGACAACAAGCTTGGCAACATTTGGTTGGGCTGCGTAAAGACTTCTAGCTGCAGCAATATCATCAACTATCACTACGTTTACTAGATTGGCAAGAATGCCGGATGGAGCATCGACAACATCAACTGCATTTCTGGCTCCAGATATCTGTGGCAAGTTTGTTGGCTTTACTTTGCTTTCGACATCTGCAACTACTAATTCAACACGGCCACCGTTATTGCTCTTCAAATGTTCGATAGCTGCCAGAGCATCAGATCTGTTATCGGCAACGATGGCATCAGCCAGTGTGCCAAGAGCTGCTGAAATAGCTGCTTCGTAGCCAGCATCTATTCTCATGTGTGAGGCTACAAGTCCTCTAATGCCTGAAAGTCCAGCGGCGTTTAGTTCGGTTGTGCCATCTTTTTGTTCCAGAGTTAGATTTAGTGCACTGCGCTTGGCTAGAAGCGAATCTCTTTCACGCTCTGCTGTGTGTAGTTCATCTCGTAGAGTTTCAATCTTTGCTGAGACTGCAGTTACTTCGTTCTGTGCTTTCTCGTACTGCTGCTCATAGGTGCTCTCCTGAGGAGATGCAAAACTCAGTTCAGATTCCAAAGCTTCGTAGCTACCGACTGCTGCTTGATGTCTTGAGTTGGCTTCAGTTAAAGCTTCCTGGTGACGGGAGAGTTCTTCTTGAGCAGAAACAAGTTTTGCTTTGGTTAGGTTGGCATTACCTGCCAGTCTTGCTAGCTCAACATCAAAGGCTGCAATCTCAGCACTGCGTTGAGCTGCCTGGTTATCAAAACTCTCAAGGACTTCTCTGGCTTCATCGCGGAGAAGTTCTGCATCACGCAGAGCACCACTGAGTGTTTCAACTGCCACGTTTAGTTCAACCACACTTGAATCCGCTGCCTTAGCGTCAGCTTCAATAGCTGCTGGGTCAACCTGAGATGCGGACAAAGTCTTCTGGGAAGTAAGCAGGGCAACTCTTTGGTTGGCGATAGCCAACATGGTGCGGAACTTTTCAGTCACAGTGTCGAAAGCGAAGGCCAGCGATCTGGCTTCTTCAACTTCACTGGACATCTGCTGGTTCTCAAGTTCAGTAAGTCTGGATGTGTTTTCATCTAACTGCTGCTTGAGAATATTCTTTTCAGCTTTTCTATCAGCTTCAGACTGTGAAGTTTGATCTAAGCCTTTTAGTAGTTCAACAACTTCTGCTGCCATCAATCTTGCTTTGGCATCTCGAACAACCGAGGCAATGCCTTGGGCCTGGCGAGCAGTTTCAGCTTGCTGGCTTAAAGGCTTTAGTTGTCTTCTAACTTCACCAGCTAAATCGTTTAGACGAGTTAGGTTTGCCTGCATCGCCTCAAGCTTGCGCTCAGTCTTTTCTTTTCTTCGGCGGTGCTTCAAGATACCGGCAGCTTCTTCAATAAAGCCTCGACGTTCTTCAGGTGTAGCCTTTAGAACTCCATCAAGCATTCCTTGACCCACGATGACATGCATCTCACGACCGAGACCTGTATCGCTTAGCAGTTCTTGAACATCAAGTAGTCGACAAGGCTCACCATTGATTGCATACTCAGATCCACCGTTTCTAAACAGTGTTCTTGAGATGGTGACTTCGGTGTAATCAATTGGCAGGGCACCATCGGTGTTATCAATGGTTAGAGAAACTTCTGCTCGGCCTAGTGGACCTTTAGTTGCGGTACCAGCGAAGATGACATCTTCCATCTTTCCACCGCGCAGAGTCTTAGCTCCCTGCTCACCCATAACCCAAGCAAGAGCATCAACAACGTTAGATTTACCTGAACCGTTAGGTCCTACGACCGCGGTTACACCTTTTTCGAGGATAAAAGTCGTTGGATTCGCGAACGACTTAAAGCCCTTGAGGGTCAGGCTTTTCAGATGCAAGACGGGTCGCTTTCCTAGGAGGGGTTTAGGGCAAAACGCCTAAACTTTGGGGTCTTTATAAAAATTACCTTATCCAAGGGCCTCACTTGGCCCTAAAGCCAGATTTGGCCAAAGATAAAGTGTTCTACCGCCTAAGTCTTTGGCAAGCAGGGCAGAAATGGGACCCTCGGTTCATCCAGTTTTCCCGCTTGATAGCCCTGCCACAGCGCTTACAAGGCAAGCCGGTTAGCCCATAGGCATTGAGGCTAATGCTGAAATACCCTGACTCACCATTGATGTTCTTGTATTGCTCATCAAAGCTGGTGCCTCCAGCCTCACAGGCATTGGCTAGAACCACCCTGACATGCTCTAGGAGTTCTTTAGCCTTTGGTTTAGACAAGGAGGCAGCTGGCTGGTCATAGTGAATCTTGGCCAGCCATAGCGACTCATCGGCATAGATATTGCCAATACCGCTAAGCACACCCTGATCCAATAAAACCCTCTTGATGCCAGACTGCTTCTTCTTGAATAGCTTGAGCACATCATCAACGCTGAACACTGGATCAAGTGGATCTCTTGAGATGTGCGCCACTTGGTTGGGAATCATGTTTAACCAAGGCTCCCCCGAGTGATCTTGGCCGCTATAACCACCTGGAAAACCATCAGCTGTTGGTTCCATGAGATCGATAGCCAGAGACCCAAAGATTCTCTGATCAACAAATCTAAGTTCATATTTCTGACCATCTGAAGCCTTGAGATAAATAGTTACTCGAGTTAGCGCATCTTCAGTAAAGCCAGGTGTTCTAAGTAACATCTGGCCACTCATACCTAAGTGTCCGATTAGGGCGAGCTGTGGTTCATTCTTTTTTCTATTCAAAGGAAGCCATAGAAACTTACCTCTACGAACAGCAGCTTGAATAGTTCTACCCCTTAGCGTTTCAACAAAATCTCCAGATGAAGCTGGATGACGCTTCAAGCTTCTAACATCATGAACTTTGATTTTGGTTACTTTTGCCCCAGCAACAACTTCAGCAAGGCCGGCTCGTACCGTTTCGACTTCAGGTAACTCAGGCACAACTAACCTCGAAGAGACTTAAGTGCAACAATGGCTGCCTGAGCTTCGGCAGCTTTACGAGTGCGTCCAGAACCTTTAGAAACAGAGATGCCATCAACAATGACTTCAGCAAAGAAAGTTCTATCGTGATCAGGACCTTCGTGAGTCACCTCAAAAACAGCTTCTGCTTTACCTTGAGTTTTCAAGACGTCACTCAGAACAGTTCTAGGTTCTGAAGTTTCTAGAAGTTCATCTTCAGAACTAAGCAGAGGTAACACCAGGGTGTCGATGATTGTTTTTGCAGGAGCTAATCCGCCGGATAAATAAGCTGCTCCGATTATTGCTTCAAAGGTGTCAGCAAGAATGTTGGATTTGTTTCTGCCATCTGTTGAGATCTCGCCTTTACCAAGACGAATGAATTCTCCAAGGCCAATCTGGTTAGCAGCAATAGCTAAAGTTTTTGCAGAAACAGTTGCACTTCTCAATCTTGAAAGTGAACCTTCATCCAGATCTGGATTCGCTGCATAGACATGCCCAGTTACAACAAAACCCAACACTGAATCGCCTAAAAACTCTAGGCGTTCGTTGTTGGGTATTTTGCCGTTCTCATAAGCATAAGAACTGTGAGTTAAAGCTAACTCGAGCAGTTCGGCTTCAATAGTTATGCCAAGTCTTTGAGTGAGCAAGGCGTAGTTCAAGGTGTGAACCGAAGTTTAGGCGTCTGCTACCTTGCGGCCCTTGTACTCGTAGAACTGAACAACGCCATTGGCGTCTTCTACGGCACGAGCACGGTGAGGCAAGCTGTATACGGTCTTACCGTTTTCGACAGTCTTAACTAACTGTGTGTTAGTTGCAATCCATGCTGAACGACGGTGACGAGTGTTTGATCTCGATAGGCGTCTCTTTGGTACTGGCATCAGTCTTCACTTTCTTGAGCAAGTTTCTTCAATTCATTCCACCGCGAATCAATCGGGGCTTCGTGAGCGTGATCTGGGTTTTCATTCAACCTGACACCGCACTCTGAACACAGACCAAGACAGCCTGCACTACAAATTGGGGTGAACGGAAGATTGAGAACTACCGAATCAATGATTATTGGTTCCAAGTCGATTTGTTCGCCTTGAATGACCAAGTCATCTTCTACCTCTAAAGAATAGGCGAAAAGCTCCTGAATATCTACCTGAACCGGCACAGTCATGGGTTCTAGACACCTTGAGCACTCAGCCTGAGCCACGGTTTTGAGGCCGCCAGAGACATAAATGCCCTCATGGACGCTCTCTAGGCGCAACCTTAGGTCAATCTTTTCATCCTTTGGGACATTGGCTAGGCCCTCGCCTAG
>JBMOFL010000039.1:0-7533 GCA_049314335.1 Rhodoluna sp.
GAAAGGGCAGCGTCCTAGGCCACTAAACGATGGGGCCGTCAAAGCGATGGAGCTTTAAAGCACCAATGGCAAGGCTACTTGCTAAAGGTAGGTTTTTGCAACCTGAGATATGCATTAAACGGTGTTAGTTTAGAAATACCGCATGAAAAAGGGAGGTGGCGCAAGATGAAAAGCTTACGTTCACGCTACCTAGCCCTCTTTGTCGTAGCAGGGGTCCTGCTAAGTGGCTTTACCATCCAGCAGGCCTTGGCTGTGCCTAACTATCCTTCCGCCGAAGAGGTCAGGGATGCTCAAAAGACGGTAGCCAAGAAGAAGGCCATGATTGCCCGAATTCAGGCCATCATTGTTGATCTAACCATTGAGCAGGTTGAACTTGAGCGTAAAGCCATGCTCAAAGCCGAGATCTATAACCAAGCCAAAGCTGAAGAAGAAGCTGTGGAAGCCCAAGTGGCTATCCTGCAGACCAAGGTAAATGCTGCCAAAGCCGAGGCAGAACTAGCCCAGAAGCAACTTGCTCAAATAGCTAGCCAAATGTGGCGAGATGGTGCAGCGGGTACCTCGCTCAACCTTTTCCTGAACGCAGATAACGCCGGTAACCTCTTATATCAGCTTGGAGCTCAAGAAAAGATTGCTCAATCAAGTGACCAGATATACAAGTCGGCAATCCAAAGACAGCAGTATGCGAAGTCACTAACAGATCAACTCAAAGAAGCTGAAAAAGAATTGGCAGCCAAGTCAGCTATCGCTAAAGCAGCCTTAGCTGAGGCGCAAAGTGCGGCAAAAGAACTCAAAACCAAGGTTGATGAGCAGACAGCGCTTAATAGAACATTCAAAGCTCAGCTGGTGTCGTTAGAGAGGATCTCTGACAGTTTGATGCAGCAACGCATTCAAGGTCTGATTGATGAAGCTAGACAGAACAACCTGCCTGGCCCAATCGATGCACCTAGTCTCTACGAAGTTGGTGCACCAAACACAGCCAAAGTAGAAACTGCGATCAACTTCGCAAGTCAACAGCTTGGTGAAAGATATGTTCTTGGTGGCAGAGGCCCAAACATTTGGGACTGCTCAGGTATTACTAAAGTCAGCTATGAAGTTGCTGGAACCTACATCGGAACACACTCTGCTACTAACCAGTTCTACAACATGGCCGCTAAACGCAGACTTATTCCAATCAAGGAAGCTGTTCGCGGAGATCTGATGTGGTACTCCTATACCGACAACTTCAACGGTGATAAGTATCACGTTGTTATGTATTTAGGCGACGGAATGATGCTGGAAGCACCTAATCCAAATAGAACTGTTCGTATTGTTCCACTGCGCTATGGTGACCTATTCCGCTATGCCGGTCGCCCTACCCCATAACTTAGACTTGTTATTCAACCTAAGGAGGTAGCAGATGACTGAAGTACGTCAAGTAAAACCTGCTACCGAAGGTTGGGAGCAGAAGAAAGATGCTTCCGGTAGACCTGTTCTGCAGTTCGAAGCTAAACCTAGAAAACTGCAGCCACCAGTCCACCTAGTGGACATGAGCAAAGAAGAACTTGCCGAGAAAGCTAAAGAACTAGGTGTGCCAGGTTTCAGAGTGAAACAAATTGCTAAGCACTACTTCACCCACTACACCGCAAACCCTGATGAGATGACTGATCTTCCGCAAGAGGGAAGAGCTGAACTGGTTGGTGTGTTCCTACCTAAATTACTGACTGAGGTAAAGAGGCTTCAGACCGATAAAGGTGACACCATCAAGTTTCTATGGAGACTATTCGATGGTGCTCTAGTTGAATCTGTATTGATGAGATACCCGGGTCGAATAACTCTTTGTGTTTCATCGCAAGCAGGTTGTGGAATGGCTTGTCCATTCTGTGCAACAGGACAAGCAGGACTAACTCGTAACATGACTGCTGCTGAGATAGTAGATCAGATTGTTCAAGCTAATGCTGTTATTGCTGCTGGTGGTTTGGGTGGTAGAAAAGCTACTGAGCACGAGGAACGTGTTGGCAACATAGTTTTCATGGGCATGGGCGAACCACTTGCTAACTACAACAGGCTAATGACTGCTGTTAGAACAATGGTCAAGCCAGCTCCTGAAGGTTTGGGCATGTCAGCTAGAAACATTACTGTTTCAACCGTTGGTTTGGTTCCTGCCATAGAGAAACTAACTCAGGAAGAAATTCCAGTTACTTTCGCTTTGTCACTGCATGCTCCTGATGATGAGCTTAGAGATGAACTTATTCCTGTGAACTCAAGATGGAAAGTGGATGAGGCACTGGATGCTGCGAAGGCATACTTTGAGGCAACTGGTCGCAGAGTATCCATTGAGTATGCGCTCATCAAAGACATGAATGATCACCAGTGGCGTGCAGAACTACTTGCTCAGAAACTAAACGCCAGAGGCAAAGGCTGGGTTCACGTTAATCCGATTCCATTAAACCCGACGCCAGGTTCAATTTGGACTGCATCAACTCCTGAAGCAACCCGAATCTTTATCAGTACTTTGGAAAAGTCAGGAATTACAACAACCTTGAGAGATACCCGAGGCAAAGAGATTGACGGTGCCTGCGGTCAACTAGCGGCAACTGAATGAGCGACATCCAAGAACTACCCGATGGCACCCGAATCATCTGGGCTCCTATTGTTAGGCCAAAACGTTTTGCATTTCTAACTCAGGTACTAGGTGAGATCTTGGTAACCGCCGGTGTTGTTCTTATGATGTTCGTTGGCTTCAAGACTTTATTACAGGACAACTTGGTTGGTAATCAGCAAGCTGATTACGCAAGTGTATTTACCGAACGTGACGGCTTTGTCCCATTAGCTGAGGTTAGCGAGCAAGCCGATATCTTTGGCCGAATGTATGTGCCAAGGTTTGGTGAAGGCTGGACACGTCTAGTTGCTGAGGGCACCAGATGGCATCCAGTTCTCAATGAAATTGGTATTGGCCACTATGTAAATACCGCTATGCCAGGTGAGATTGGCAACTTTGCTGTCGCAGCTCATCGAGGTGGTTTTGGTGGAGCATTTAGAGATATCGACAAACTCACAATCGGTGATCGCGTCTATCTAGAAACAAAAGATACTTGGTTCATTTATAAGTTCTTAGAAACTGAAATTGTTTTACCTACCGATGTGGGAGTAATTGCACCGGTCCCAGCAAAGCTTGATGGCTCAACTCCTGGAAGCCGGTACCTAACTATGACAAGTTGCACACCTATCTTTGTGAATACTGAACGAATCATTTCTTGGTTTGAACTGGAAAGAACCCAAAGCACAGCACTGGGAATGCCAACGGACCTAAAGATTGTTTGGGGGAGTCGATAATGTATTCGTGGATTTGGAGAAAGCTACCTGGCACCTTCGTTCAGAAAACACTTCTAGCCGCTCTTCTAGGAACCGTTGCGTTAGTGGCGATGTATTTCTTCGTTTTCCCTTGGCTGGATACAGTGATTTTTCCGGAGTCTGAAACTGAGATTTAGTAGGTTTTCAATTCCCAGCAAGTGTGTCTAAAGTGGATGCATGACTGAAAAACTTCCTATCGAATTTGGCTTAGATACTTTTGGTGATGTTGGCTCCGACGATGCGGGCAACCCCATTTCCGCAGCCCAGTCAATAAGAGACATCGTCGACCAAGCAATCCTGGCTGACGAACTAGGCATCGATCACTTTAACATTGGCGAGCACCACAGAGATGACTTTGCAGTTTCTGCTCCGGACACAGTTCTAGCCGGTATTGCAACTGTCACCCATAACATCACCTTAGGTTCTGGAGTTACCGTTCTATCAAGCGAAGACCCTGTGCGTGTTTATCAAAGATTCGCAACTCTGGATGCCCTGTCAAACGGTAGAGCTGAGATAACTGCAGGGCGAGGCTCATTCACAGAGAGTTTTCCTTTATTTGGTTTTGCACTTTCTGACTACGAGCAACTATTTGAAGAAAGACTAGACCTCCTAGTCGAATTACTAAAAGAGAGACCGGTGACTTGGTCAGGGCAAACAAGAGCAGCCCTAGTCAATCAAGAGGTTTACCCAAAGACTGAAAGCGGATCCATCCCCCTTCGGGTAGGCGTTGGCGGTTCTCCCCACAGCGTTATTCGCGCAGCCAAACACGGAGCGACTTTAGCTTTGGCAATCATTGGCGGTAGCCCAGATAGATTTGCACCTTTTGTGGGCCTATACAGAGAGTCACTAAAAAGATTTGATAAGCCACAGCTTTCAGTAGGTATCCACTCACCAGGACACATATCTGAGACCGATGAGCAAGCCGCGAAAGAAATGTGGCCTCAATACAACAAATCATTTGGTCGTATCGGCCAAGAGCGAGGTTGGGGACCGATGACATATGACCACTTCGATAATGAAGTTCAGCACGGTTCTTTATACGTAGGCTCTCCTGAGACTGTGGCCAAGAAGATCATCTTTGCTCTCGAGTCAACTGGAGCTAACCGCTTTGAACTCAAGTACTCAACCGGCGCTATGCCTCAGTCACAGATGCTCAAATCCATCAAGCTTTACGCCACAGAGGTTATTCCAATGGTGAAGGCTGCTCTTGGCACTGAGGTTTCAATCACTTATTAGTTGTAACTAGTTAGTGAGCTATCTTTCCTCAAACTTTGCTGGGAACGATGCAGCCCAAACCAGCAGCAGCAATTTAGGTTTATAGGCTTTTCACAAACCCCACAGGAGTCAAAATGTACTTTGTCAAAATAAGCGCAGTAATTGCTAGCGCACTGGTGCTGTCTGGATGTTCGTTCTCGTTGCCCTCAGAGGCAGATAAGGAACCCTGCCAGCAGTTGAACACAGTTCTTAGTGACAAAATAGTGAGCCTTGCTACCGGAGAGTTTGATCCTGCCTTGTTGACTGAAGCCATCCAGAGCGATGTCATTGCAATTGCACCAGAGAGCTTCAAGCCAGTGTTGGAGAAAGTCAATGAGGCGCTACTAGCTGACCCAATTGCCACAGGTGACCTGACTGCTGCAGCGACAGAAATCGGTGTTCGTTGTGCCCTGGTCGGGGTCAACGTTGAATTCCCAGATCCTCAGGATTTGTTGCTGAACTAAAAACAACTTAAAACAAAAGGAGCCACCCTTTCGGGTGGCTCCTAAAGTTTTAGGAACTAGTAAGAACTAGTGACCTTCAGCAGCTGCGTGCTCTTTGCTTTCTTCAGCTGACTTGATTCTCGCGATTGAGAAGATGATCAGACCGAATAGACACTTAGCAAGAATATCTGCAATGGTGTAACCAATTTCACGGTTAACAACATCAGCAGCTGTTGCAATTTCTGGACCGTTCATCGCAAGGATGAAGGTGATTGGGTAGACACCCCAGGTAGCAATAAGAAGAACACGTAGTGTCTGGAATAGACCACGTACCTTCTCAGACTGTGCGTCTAGGCTCTTCTTCATTTCGAACCATAGTACATACAGGATGTATAGGAACGGAATGGTTGAAAGTAGACCCCATACAGCAGCTTCGCTGGCGAATCCAGTTCCGTCAATGCCCAAGATGCTCAACTTTGCGTCACCTGGGTAACCAAGAGCGATCATCAAAGCAGCAGCTGGAACTAGGCGCTTTAGCAATGAAGATGAAATAGCCTTTGCTAGACCAAGAACAGCAACTAGCTCTACTAGTAGTAGTGGAACAGTTAGGAACCAGTCAATGTAACGGTAGCCAACGTTGTAGTTAGCAGCGCCGTAAGCAAGAGCGTCGCCACCGATTCTGGCAATGCCAGCTGCGGTTTCTTCGCTCGCACCGTATGCGTGGCTGAATGAGTCGAACATACGGAAGTAGTGGTAAGCAGCGATTGATGTAACTGTTGCTGAAACCATAACAGCCATACGGTACTTAGGTAGTACGCGGTCTCTTGCTACCCATAGGAATATCGAGGTGAAAACCATGCTCGCGATACCTAGTGATAGAAGGTTGTACACTGCGCTAAATTGATAGCCAGTTAGTGAGAGGGAAAGTAATCCTACGTTCTCCATTTATGTTGCCTTTCGATAAGTGAATCGGGCAACAGGAAGAGCCCGACTTTTTATTGCAGGTTAAGGTTACCTTTCGTTACGACTTATTAATCCCGCGATAATGTCGTGTTTATAAAGTTGTTATACAGGTAAAACTCAGGCTAGTTGGTACTAAAATCCGCTAGTTCTAGGCAACAAAAATGGTTTCATAGCCTCTTAATACAAAAGTTGGTCTTCTTTTTGGTGTTTCGACAAGGCTTAACTTAGGAAAACGCTCCATAAGTAAAGGTAAGGATTCACTCAGCTCAATTCGCGATAACGGAGCACCTATACAGAAGTGAATTCCAGCTCCGAAACCAATGTGTGGGTTCAGTTCTCTAGTCAGATCTAGCTCATCTGCGCGGTCAAATACGGTCTCATCCCTATTGGCGGAACCCAAAAGTGCTGCAATCTTCTGACCTTCCTTAATCATCACCCCACCTAATTCAGTATCGGCAGTAGCGGTTCTTTCAAAGAGGTGAAGAGGAGCATCAAATCTTAGAAACTCTTCGATGGCGGTGTCAGTTATTTCCCTAGGGTTCTCACGAAGAAGATCAAGCTGGTCCGGTCTCTCAAAGGTGGCCACCATGCCATTACCAAAACCATTCACACTGGCTTCATGTCCCGCATTGAGTAGTAGCACGCAGGTAGCGATTAATTCTTGGGCGTTGAGTTTTTCACCAGCTTCCTCGACGATGGCTAGCTCACTGATGAGATCAGTTCCCGGCCGTGCCTTTCGCTCTTGCATCAGTGATCTGACATATTCAGCAAACTCATGAGCTGCCTGTTGGGCATCAGCTTGAGCCTCAGCTGAAGGATTAACTTCATACATCTTTACTATGGATTGCGACCAGGGCCTAAGCAGATGCTCATCCCTGTCTGGGAAACCCAGTAGTGCAGCAATTACCTTGACCGGCAAAGGTTCTGCGTAGTCAGCAATAAGGTCGAAGCTGCCATTTGAGGACAACTTGTTTTCAGCTTCGTCCAGCAAATTATTAGCTATTCGTTTTACTTCTGGTCGTAAAGCCTCAATTCTCGATCGGGAGAAGGCTTTTCCCACTAGAGAACGCAGGCGAGTGTGCTTAGGTGGCTCAGAATCTAGCAAGCTATCCGAGTGCAGCCAGTTGAATTCAGCCCACTGACTCTCTGGCTCTTTAGGGGTGAAAATACGTCCAAGGGTCTTGGTTCGAAGCACAGCGTTGGCATCGCTGTGTCTCGCTGCTAGAAAGATCCCGAGCTCCTCGTGCCATACCGGCTTACCGGCTTGGCGAAGCTCTTTGAGTTGAGGGTAAGGGTTGGCGACAAAGCTTGGATCTGAAAAGTTGATCATGTTCCAACGCTAAACAGTAAATGCTTTACTTACCTATTTTGGCTATAACCCTCTGAGCTGGAAGCAGGCCAATTGCTAGCACCACAAAGAAGGCAGCAATAGTCAAAATCCATTGAGCCATCGTGGCAAAGCCATACTGAGGGTCAATAAACCAGTAAGCCCACCAGCCAGTGATGAAGCCTCTGGTGATTGCAAAGGCCAGCCAGGTTAGTG
>JBMOFL010000040.1:0-7509 GCA_049314335.1 Rhodoluna sp.
TGCTTGATGCCTCTGCAGGAAGGATTAGGTAGTAAGCATCGATTGCATATTCAAATGAAGGGCAATCAACTTCCACAATCTCAGCGCCTGCATCAGTGATTAGCTTCAAGGCTTCAGCAAATCTGTTTTGCACACCCTGCTGGAAGCCAGCACCTGAAAGCTGCTTGATCACACCAACTTTCTTGCCCTTTAGTGAGCCGTTCTTGGCAGCTTCAACCATTGAACCAAGTGAGTCTTTTAGCGAAGTGCTATCTCTAGGGTCGTAACCAGCAATAACATCTTGCAGTAAAGCAGCATCTAGAACATTTCTGGCTACCGGGCCAACCTGATCTAGCGAAGAAGCAAGAGCGATCAAACCGTATCTTGATACAGCACCATAGGTAGGTTTGATTCCAACAGTTCCTGTAACAGCACCTGGGAATCTAATTGAGCCACCGGTATCGGAGCCAATCGCTAGAGGTGACTGGAATGAAGAAACTACAGATGATGAACCACCACCAGAACCACCAGGGATTCTAGATAGATCCCATGGGTTCTTACTTGGTCCATATGCTGAGAACTCAGTTGAAGAGCCCATTGCAAATTCATCAAGGTTGGTCTTACCGAGAATAGGCATCATCTCTTGACGAAGCTTGGTAACAACAGTGGCATCGTAAGGAGCGATCCAACCTTCAAGAATCTTAGATCCTGCTGTGGTTGGAGCGTCTGTTGTGGTCAGGTTGTCCTTGACGGCGATTGGCACACCAGCCAGCCCAGGCAGCGATTCTCCCGCAGCTCTTCTGCGGTCAACTTCCTTAGCAACTGCTAGAGCGTTCTCTGTGGTCAGGTGCAGGAATGAGTGAATAGACTCTCCAACTGCAGATATTTGGTCTATGTGTGCCTGGGTAACCTCAACTGAGCTCACTTCTCCTTTGGCGAGCAGATCGGCTAGTTCTGAGGCATTTTGTCTAATAAGTTCTGACAATTTGCTACTCCTCGTCCAAAATAGCGGCTACGCGGAAGCGGCCTTGGCCTTGGTCAGGAGCACCTGAAAGAGCCTGTTCTTGGGTCAAAGAAGGCTCAATAACGTCTTCCCTGAATACGTTTGCCAAAGGAATTGGATGGCTTGTAGAGGGGGTATTTTCATCAATAGCGGAAGAAATCTTGGCTACAGAATCTAGAATCACGCCTAGCTGTTCCGTAAATCGAACTACTTCGGACTCATCTAGCTCGATTCTGGCCAAATTGGCTAGATGACGCACTAAATCAGGGGTCACATCTGACATTGGGTTCCTCAAATTGTTTCTATAGGCAGGTCTAATAAGTATATCGGGGCTTACCCAATCCCGCTTACTCGACTAAACTTACATAGTTGCTTGGCCTTTAATGGGGCTGGGAACTTGTAACTTTCAGGAGACTACACAATGGCTGAAGAAGAGAACTTCGACAATGTTATGCGCGGCTACGACCGCCAGGAGTTTGACGTTGTCATGCGCGGCTACGACCGCGACCAGGTCGACAAGACCATGGAAGAGATGCGTCTCGAGATTGAGCACCAGGCCACATACAACGAAAAAGCAGCCTCAGAGATCTCTCTGCTAAAGGCCGAAGTTGACAACCTAAAGGTTCAGCTCAAGACTGGTGGCCCAAATGGGTACGCGGCTCTAGGCGCTCAGTTCGAACAAACTTTGAGATTGGCCGAAGAGCAAGCCAAAAAGATGATTGCCGATGCAGCACAGGATGCTCTTCGAGTTCGTGAAGAAGCCAAGGGTGAAGCTGATTCACTAAAGAGAATTGCAAAAGACAAAGCCGACCGTGTTGTTCAAGAGGCTGAAATCAAGATGGAAGAGTCTCGTCTAGAAGCAGATCGCCGTCACGGCGAATTGCTAAACACAGCATCAGCAAGTGCAAGCGAAGCTCAAGAGAAAATTCAAACCGCAGAGCGTGAGGCTGCTGCCATTAAATCTGATGGCGAAAGATACGCTGCAGAACTCCGTTCTCAGGTTCACCGCGAAACTGAAGAAGCGCGAGCGCTTGCAACCGAACTTAGCCAACGCACAGCACAGGCAAGAGTTGATCTTGATGCTGAACTAAAAGCCAAGAGAGACCAAGCTGAGCAAGAGGCTCTTCGTATTTATCAAACTGCAGTAGCTCAGGCGCAGGCAATCAGTGAGGAAGCCAACCGATCTCTGGCAGAGTCTTCTGCTCGAGCAGCTGAGATGCTTTCTGAAGCAGAGCGAGTTTCAAGAGAAGCGCGCAATTTCAGAGACGAAACACTTCAAGACTCTCAAAAGCGTTCGACAGACTTGATTAACCAGTCACGTCGTCGTGCCGAGGTTTTATCCCGAAAAGCATTAGGTTACGCAGAGAACGCAATCAAGGACTCTCGCGAAAGACTGAACAGGCTTTCCGAGGAACGCGAAGAGGTTTCGGACTTCCTGGATTCAATGAGCAAATTGATGTCAACCGAGGCCATGGTTGCTGTTGATGAATCAGAAATTGACGAGAACAAGTAACTAGCTCAACTTTTGAGCAAACTCTTCTTCTGAAATAACTGGAACGCCGAGGCTTTCTGCTTTGGTAAGTTTTGAGCCGGCATTAGCTCCTGCAACCACAAAAGCGGTGTTCTTTGAAACACTTGAAGCTGCCTTACCCCCATTGGTGATAATCAACTCTTCAATTCTTTCTCTGGTGTAGTTTTGCAAAGTTCCGGTGACTACGATGCTCATGCCGGTAAAGACTCCATCAGCCACGACGTTTGCACCAGGACCTGGGTGACCAGGGATTTCTAGTAGCACTCCAGACTTACGCCAAGACTCAACTAAGTTTGTATGCCAATCAACCTTTATCCATTCCAAAAGAGATTGAGCGAGAATGGTGCCGACCCCCTCTACTTCTGATAACTCCTGCTCAGTGGCATTGAAAATGTTATCCAAAGAACCAAAGTGTGTAGCGAGAGATCTCGCAGCCACCGGTCCTACGTGTCTAATTGATAACGCAACAATGATTCGCCACAACGGCTTGGTCTTAGCTTCCTCAAGGTTCTTTAGTAGCTTGATGGCAACCTCTGCAGGAACTGTCTCCCCCTTGACAGTCTTACTGAAGAACTGGACTACCTTAGGGTTGCCCTCTTCATCAAGTTTTGGAAGGCCAGTATCGGGGTCGAGTACTTGGGTTCTAATCGGTAGCAACTGGTCCATGGTTAGGTTGAATAGATTTGCTTCAGAAACTAGTGGAGCAACCTTTGGTTCTAGTGGTTGAGTGAGAGCAACAGCTGCAACGTAACCTAATGCTTCAATATCTAACACTCCCCTAGAACCTATGTAAGCAACTCGCTCACGCAATTGAGCGGGACAGTGCTCTGAGTTCTGACAGCGCAGATCAATATCGCCCTCTGTTGATGGCGCTAGTTTTGCTTTGCAGTCAGGGCAATTAGTTGGCATCACAAATGCCCGTTCCTTACCAGTTCGAAGTTCAATAACTGGTCCCAGGATTTCAGGAATAACATCTCCTGCTTTGCGAAGAACAACGGTATCGCCGATCAAAATACCCTTAGCTTTCACTACGTCTTGGTTGTGCAGGGTAGCAAATTCAACAGTTGAACCAGCGACCTTGATCGGCTCAACAACTGCGTAAGGAGTTGCTCGACCAGTTCTACCAACTGAAACTCTAATATCCAGAAGCTTTGTGTTTACCTGCTCTGGAGGGTATTTATACGCAACTGCCCATCTAGGCGCTCTTGCAGTGAAGCCAAGTTCTTTTTGAGCAGCGAGCGAATCAACCTTGACCACAACACCATCGATTTCATGTTCAAGATCATGACGTTGAGCCTGAAACTGTGCGATGTATTCAACCACTCCTTGGATAGAGTCCACGACTTTATACCTGGTTGAAGTTGGTAGCCCCCAGCTCTTAAGTAGTTCATACAGATCGCTCTGATTCTTGAAAGGAGCGTCAGGCCAAGCTCCAACACCATGAACCAGCATCTGCAGGGGTCTACTTGCTGTTACTGACGAATCCTTTTGACGCAACGATCCGCTGGCGGAGTTACGTGGATTAGCAAATGGAGCTTTACCTTCTGCAATCAAACCAGCATTCAGTTTGGCAAAGTCCTTAATACCAAAGAATATCTCTCCCCTGATTTCAACAACATCAGGAATCTCTGAACCCTTAAGGCGATGCGGTATCTGTTTGATTGTTTTGACGTTGTTTGTGACATCTTCACCAACCACACCGTCACCTCTGGTCGCAGCTGAGACTAGCTCACCTTTTTCATACCTTAGGTTGATGGCTAAACCGTCAATTTTTAGTTCGCATAGGAAATTCTGTTGGCCCACTCGTTTGGCCCAAGCACTGAGTTCTTCATCGTTGAAGGCGTTATCTAAGGACCACATGCGCTCTAAATGTTCAACCGGAGAAAAGGCCTCGTTAGCTGAGCCACCGACACTTTGAGTTGGTGAGTCACCGGTAATAAGTTCTGGATGCTTAGATTCGAGTAGCTCCAGCTCCTGCATCAAGGCATCGTACTCAGCGTCGCTAATAAGGACTGTATTTTCTTGGTAGTAAGCGCGACGATGTTTATTGATTTCATCGACTAGAAAGGCGATACGGAGGGCTGGTTTCTCTGGCACCTGATAAGCCTAAACAGCCCCATCAAGGGTTGAGCCGATACTCGCCGATGCTGTTGAAAAAGAGTCCACAGCTGACACCGTGTGATCAATAGTTGTCTGAGCCAAAACCCTAGTGCCGAGATAAATCACTGCTGTTTGACCTGGTGCAACACCGTAGATAGGTTCATCGCAACGAATAACCATTGCTCCGTCCACTACCGCCACTTGGCAGGCAACCTGTTCACCGTGAGCTCTAACCTGGACATGGGCGGCAAAGAACTCTTCGGGATTCTCTTGAGCCTTACCGCACCAGGTGAACTTGTTTCCTACTAGTTCAACTACCGCTAAGGCTTGCTGAGGGCCAACGACTACTTTGTTAGTGTTCACATCAACTGCAAGCACATACCTTGGCTTACCATCAGCTGCAGGTTTACCTAGCTGAAGACCTTTTCGCTGACCCACTGTAAAGCCATGCGCACCTTTGTGCTCACCCAGAACTGTTCCTCGCATGTCAACAATCTCACCGGTGGTGTTACCAAGACGGTCTGCCAACCAATCTTGAGTATCCCCTTCAGGGATAAAGCAGATGTCATAAGAGTCAGGTTTTGCTGCAACAGATAAACCACGTTGCGCAGCTTCTGCTCTAATCAGGTCTTTGCTTGCAGTATGACCTAAAGGAAACATGGAGTGATTTAGTTGCTCAGCAGTTAGCACACCAAGGACATAGCTCTGATCTTTAGCTAATGCCATAGACCTGTGTAGCTCAAGATTGCCTTGATCATCAGTCAAGATACTGGCGTAGTGACCTGTGCAAACTGCATCAAAACCTAAAGCTAAACCCTTTTCTAGAAGAGCTGCGAACTTGATGCGCTCATTACACCTCATACAAGGGTTAGGTGTTCTTCCAGCTTGATACTCATTGATGAAATCATCAACAACCTCTAGTTTGAATCTCTCACTGAAGTCCCATACGTAATACGGAATTCCAATTACGTTTGCCGCTCTTTGAGCATCCATGCTGTCTTCGATGGTGCAACAGCCTCTTGACCCTGTTCTTAGGGTGCCAGGCATTCTAGATAGCGCTAGGTGAACACCAACTACTTCATGGCCTGCTTCAACGGCTCGAGCAGCAGCAACGGCGCTATCAACGCCACCACTCATTGCTGCTAAAACCTTCATGCTCTTATTCTCCCCTAAGTAGTCAAACCAGCCCGAAGGGCACCATCAAGAGCCTTTGGCAATGCCTCTAAGAAAGCATCAACATCTGCCTCAGTGCTTTGTTTGCCAAGAGTCATCCGGATACATCCGTTAGCTTCTCTTTCAGTCCTACCCATTGCGATAAGCACATGAGAAGGACCATTGACTCCCGCTTGGCAAGCAGAGCCTACTGAAACACAGACTCCCTGTTGGTCAAGTAAGAAAAGTAGAGAGTCACCAGAACATCCGTCGAAGGTGAAATGTGCATTGTGGGGCATGCGAGGTGAGTTGGCTGCAGTGTGATTTGCCAATGGAGTTAGCTCTTTGACTCCCTGCACCAACTTATCTCGAAGTATTTCCAACCTTGAATGCTCATGATCTAACTCAGCTACAGCTAGTTCGGCAGCTAGCGAGAAAGCCTTAGCCACCGGAGCATTCATGGTGCCAGATCTCATGCCGCGTTCTTGGCCACCACCGTGAATCAGTGAAACTAACTTGGTAGCTCTGGAAACAATTAGTGCGCCAGCTCCTACCGGTCCACCAATTTTGTGTGCAGAAATACTCATGGCAGCAAGTCCCGAGTCAGCAAAACTTACTGGGATGTGACCGAATGCTGCTATTGAGTCGGAGTGCACAGGAATTCCATACGGCTTGGTAATAGCAACAACCTTGTTGATATCTGTAATGACACCGGTTTCATTGTTAGCCCACATCAGATTAACTAGCGCTACTTTTTGACTATTAGCTTTTAGATAGTTTTCTAGAAGTTCAAGATCAACTATTCCCTGCTGATCTACCGGTAACCAGAGAATCTCTGCGCCTTCGTGTTTCTCCAACCATTCCATCGGATCTAAAGATGCGTGGTGTTCGGTAGCAGCAGTGATAATCACTTTGCGATTCGAATCTTCAGCCACTCTTTGCCAGAACAACCCTTTGATGGCTAGGTTGACACTTTCAGTGCCGCCTGATGTAAAAATCACTTCACTTCTATTGCAGTCAATAGATTTAGCTAGCGACTCTCTAGCTTCCTCAAGAGCTCGACGAACCAGTTGACCTGAACTATGCACCGATGACGGATTGCCAAGAGTTTGCAGGTGCTCAACGTAGCAATCAAACACTTCCTTGCGAAGTGGTGTGGTAGCTGCGTAATCAAGATAGACAGACATCTTTAGAACATCTTCATAGCAAGTAGTTTTCGAGCATGCGTCACTGCAGGGTGAGACTTACCAACCACAGTAAAGAGTTCAATAAACAAAGCGGAGAGCACTTTTCTTTCATCAGAATTTGCTTTATCAAACCAGTTCAGTAAGAGACCAAAAGCTTCCTCTGACTGACCTACTGCCAGATGAAAATCTGCCTTACGCATAGCCTCGGTAACTGATGAAGGGTCAATAGCCATTTCTTTTTCAATATCTCCGTTGAAGGTTCGCTCGACTAGCTTGACTTGAGCCAACCGCTCGGAGAGAAGTTCATTGCCAGGGTTTTGCTTTAGTTCTTCTTCATAAATCTTGACCGCAGTGCTAAAGTCCCCTTTATCCATCGCATCAAGAGCAGCTTGCTCAGAGGCTGATAGCTGAGGTTCAGCTTCAGCTTTAACTTCTCCATCAACTTCTAGAGTGCCGTTGAGTCCTTGGGATGAGGCTACCTCCACTAACTTGCCGATGAAATCAGCTAGCGAGGCTTCAAGTTGGTCGCCCTGAAATAGCGGTCTAGGCTCACCTTC
>JBMOFL010000041.1:0-6981 GCA_049314335.1 Rhodoluna sp.
TGAACCTAATGGATGATGATTCAACCATTATGAAGAAGATCAAGAGCGCTGTTACCGACACTGAAGCAAGCATCCGAGTTGATTGGGAAAACAAAGCTGGTGTTTCTAACCTGCTATCCATTCACTCTTCTATTAGTGGTGAATCTCTGGCTTCACTTGAAGACAGATTCCAAGGCGCAGGCTACGGAGTTCTAAAGGGCGAAGTTGCAGATGTCGTTATCAACGCTCTAGGACCAATTAGAGATAGAGCCAACGATCTAATGAGCGACCCAACAGAGCTAGATAAGCTTCTAGCCTCAGGAGCTGAAAAGGCCCGAGCAGTAGCCGAAAAGACCCTTGCTGAGGTTTATGACCGCATTGGATTTATCAAAGCTAACTAGCTTTTAGCAGCGCCAAAATGGCCTTTTTAGGTTGAAATTGTAGGGATTAACGACAATTTCGGCCATATTAGCTTTGTTTGCGAAATCGTTATCGCAGTGTAAGAATCTGTACCCAAAAAAGGTCATTTCTAAGGCTATATTGTTGCTGAAGCGTAATCTACGCTTCGCCCATTACTATCAAGGAGAAATTAATGAGCTTTAAGACAAAGCGCGTTCTAGCTGCTACTGCGTCTGCAGTGGTTGCAACGCTATTTCTAGCAGGCTGTGCACCAGCGAGCGATAACTCAAGCGCTAACTGTGACAACTATGCAGATTACAAGGGCTTCGAAGGTACTGAGGTTGAGGTTTACACAACCATCATTGCTCCAGAAGCTGATCTATTCGTCGAGTCATTCGCTGACTTCGAGCGTTGTACAGGAATCACTGTCAACTGGAACGGTACTCAGGAGTTCGAAGCTCAGATCGCTGTTCGCGTTGAGGGTGGAACTGCACCTGATCTAGCGATCTTCCCACAGCCAGGTCTACTAGCTAAGTTTGCTGACAGCCTAGTTCCTGCATCTGCTGCATTGAGCGAGTCAGTTGACGCTAACTACTCACCAGACTGGAAGAACTACGGAACTGTAGACGGAACCTTCTTCGCTGCTCCACTAGGTGCAAACGTGAAGTCATTCGTTTGGTACAACCCGAAGGTATTCAAGGACAACAACTACTCAATCCCAACAACTTGGCAGGAACTGCTAGACCTTTCTGACAAGATTGCTGCTGACGGACAGATCCAGCCATGGTGTGCTGGTTTCGGTTCTGGTGAAGCAACTGGTTGGGTTGGAACTGACTGGATGGAAGACATCATGCTTCGTACCGCAGATGCAGAGACCTATGACGCATGGGTTACCCATGGAATTCCTTTCAACGACCCAGCTGTAGCTACAGCTATCGCTGAAGCTGGAAAGATCCTAAAGAACCCTGACTATGTTGGTGACGTAGCGTCAATCGCGACTACTACTTTCCAAGATGGTGGAGCAGGAATTGTTGACGGAACATGTGCAATGCACCGTCAGGCATCATTCATTGGTGGAATCCTTGCTGCAGACCACGGAGCTGTAATTGTTGACCCATCTAACACAGAAGAAGCAAACGGAATCTCAGTGTTCTACTTCCCAGGTGCAGATGCTAACAACAAGCCAGCTCTTGGTGGTGGAGAGTTCGTAGCAGCTTTCTCAGACCGTGGCGAAGTAGCAGCTCTACAGCACTACCTAACCACTCCTATGTGGAACAACAACAAGGCAAAACTTGGTGGTTGGTTCTCAGCTAACAAGGGTCTAGACGAAGCAAACGTTGCTGACCCAGTAAACAAGGTTGCAGTTCAGATCCTAAAGAACGCAACTACTTTCCGTTTCGATGGATCTGACGTTATGCCAGCTGCTGTTGGTGCAGGTACATTCTGGAAGGAAATGACCGCTTGGGTTGCAGAAGACAAGTCTGACAAGGCTGTTCTTGATGCAATCGAGAAGTCATGGCCTAAGAACTAAATTAGGCTAGAACTACCCTTGTAGTGGGGTGTGGTGGACACGTAAGTGAAAGCCACACCCCATTTCAATAAAGTCAGGATGTAAATGATCAACACCGCGTTTGTTGCAGCACGCAAAACCCCATGGGAAGTGATTTTCCCAAACCTACTTCTGCTCATTGTTTCTCTAACAGCCTTTGCTGCCATTGTTTACTTAGTTTTCCTATTGGCCTCTAGGGTCAATGTAAGAACTCAGGAATGGTTAAAGTACGCGGTCTTCCTAGCTCCTGCGGTTTTATTACTTCTAATCGGTCTTGTTTACCCAACACTTAGAACTCTCGTCATGTCTTTCATGAACGCAGATAGCACAGAGTTTGTCGGCTTAGATAACTACGTCTGGTCTTTCACAATCCCTGAGATTCTCATTGTTCTTCGAAACACAGCCATCTGGGTTTTAGTTGTTCCTATTCTTTCCACTTTGCTTGGTCTTGCCATTGCTTACATGACCGACCGTATGAAGCGACCAGGTATTGTGAAATCTCTAATCTTCTTACCGATGGCTATCTCATTCGTCGGTGCAGGTGTTATTTGGAAGTTTGTTTACAGCTTCCAACCGAACCTAGACAAGCCAGACATTGGTCTTTTCAGTGCTGTATCTAAAGCACTTGGTTTAACTGCTCCTAACTGGTTACTCGAAGCCCCGATGAACACCCTGTTGCTAATCCTGGTAATGATTTGGATTCAGACCGGTTTCTGTATGGTTGTTATTTCAGCAGCTATGAAAAATGTTCCTGATGAAGTAGTAGAAGCAGCCATGCTCGATGGTGCCGGAAACTGGAAGCGTTTCCTTCGAGTAACCATCCCAATGATTCGATCAACAGTAATTGTTGTGCTAACCACAACCGCTATTGGAACCCTGAAGGTATTCGACATTGTTAGAACCATGACCGGTGGTAACTTCGAGACCAACGTTATTGCTAACGAAATGTATTCCCAGAGCTTTAGACAGATGAACTATGGTCAGGGAAGCGCACTAGCAGTAATCCTTCTACTTTGTGTTCTACCAATCATCGCTTACAACATAAGACAGCTAAGACGTGAGAGGACTGAACGCTAATGGCTATGAACAAAAAAGCTAAAGACATATTTGCATCCCCGGTAGCTTCAGCAATTGCAGTTATCATCGCTGTTCTTTGGACCATTCCTACCTTTGGTCTATTGGTTTCCTCTATCCGACCAGAGCAGGATATCAACCAATCAGGTTGGTGGACCTTCTTTACTAACCCGACCTTTACCTTGGAAAACTACACTCAGGTGCTGTTCCAGGGATCAACTACTAACCCGCCGCTGTTCCAGTTCTTCTTCAACAGCTTTGCTCTAACCATTCCAGCAGTTGTTTTCCCAATCACTCTTGCTTTGTTTGCAGCCTATGCTTTGGCCTGGTTCAACTTCAGAGGTAAAGACACAATCTTCTTCATCATCTTTGGTCTTCAGGTTGTACCTCTTCAGCTAACTCTTATTCCACTTCTGCAGCTCTTCTCAAAGGGTCTAGTAATAGGTGGAGTAACACTTATTCCTGATCTTGGTATCACGGGAACCTTTATTCCAATCTGGATTGCACACACAATCTTTGGTTTGCCACTAGCAGTGTTCTTGCTGCACAACTTCTTATCTCAGATTCCTAGAGAACTCATTGAAGCTGGACGAGTAGATGGCGCTAACTGGTTCACCCTGTTCAGCAAGATTGTTCTTCCGCTGTCAGTTCCTGCTATCGCCTCCTTCTCAATCTTCCAGTTCCTCTGGGTTTGGAACGATCTACTGGTAGGTCTAACCTTCGGTGGCGGAGTGAAGCAGGTAGCACCCATGACTGTTCGTATCGCTGAGATGGTTGGTTCTAGAGGTAGCGGATGGGAGCTCCTAACAGCTGGTGCCTTTGTGTCCATGATCGTGCCGCTAATCGTGTTCTTTGCCCTTCAGCGCTACTTCGTAAGAGGCTTGTTGGCAGGCTCAGTAAAGGGCTAATTCTTTCGCCTCTGGCTGATTTGGTCGCATTTAGGCCCCATATCTGCCATGCTTTACAGGTAATAACAGTTCTTCGGGGTCAGTGTAAATCTGAACCGGCGGTTATAGTCCGCGACCCGACAAGCTGCCTTCAATGGCAACGAATATCTAGGTATTTGGTTTGGCGGTTGATCTGGTGAAACTCCAGAACCGACGGTTAAAGTCCGGATGGTAGAAGAACATAAGGTTTGGCCTATCTTGGCCTGACCTTAGGTCGTCTATTCGACCCTGCCCCGAAGTCTTCTATATGAAAGGCTCGGGATGACCGAATCTAGGCAGTTTGAACCGATGATGCATCGGGCTCTTGAGCTAGCCCTACTCGGACCTGCCTATGGTGCTAACCCTCAAGTGGGAGCCATCATCCTCGATAAAGATTTGAACATCATTGCTGAAGGTTGGCACAAAGGTGCAGGAACTCCTCACGCTGAAGTTGATGCTTTGAGCAAACTACCTAATGGAGTTCCAGCAGGATCAACTGCTGTAGTTACATTAGAGCCTTGTAATCACACTGGAAGAACAGGTCCCTGTGCCGTTGCGCTTATTGAAACTGGTATCTCTCGTGTTGTCTACGCAAGTAACGATCCAGGTAATGAATCAGCTAATGGTGCCCAAACACTTCGTGATGCAGGCATTGAAGTTATCCAAGGTGTTCTGGAAGAAGCAGCTGATGAGCAATCATATGTTTGGCTCACTGCGATGAGGAAGCAGCGTCCATTTGTTACTTTGAAGTGGGCTCAGACTCTTGATGGCAGAACTGCTGCTACCGATAAAACCAGTAAATGGATCTCAGGATCGGTGTCTAGAGAAGATGTCCACCTAAAGAGATCGCAACTAGATGCCATTCTGGTTGGAACAGGGACGGTTAAGTACGATAACCCTGACCTGACTGCTAGAAAACCAGATGGGTCAAGATACGAGCACCAACCACTACGAGTTGTTGTTGGCATCAGCGACTTATCTCAAGATCTTCGAGTCTTCAATGAAGATGCTCCTACTGTTCAGCTCAAGACACATGACATCAACCTGGTGCTGTCCCAGTTATGGGATAGAGACATGCGCCATGTGCTTGTTGAAGGTGGAGCAGAACTAGCAAGCGAATTCATCAAGCAGGGCCTATTCGATGAGATTTTGATTTATCAAGCACCACTGCTAGTTGGTGGCACAAATGTTGCAGTTACCGACATCGGTATCTCAACCATGGCTGAGGGTTTAGCTCTTGAGTTTGTTGAAGTCAAGCAACTCGGTGCAGATGTATTTATGAGAGCAATTCCAAAGAGAGGTAACTAATGTTTACAGGAATTATTGAAGAGCTAGGTGAAGTTGTCGCTATTGAGCATCAGCCAGATGCAGTCAGACTTACCGTCAAAGGCCCGCTTGTAACTAGTGATATCAAGAGAGGTGACTCCATTGCCTGCAGTGGTACCTGCCTTACCGCTATAGAAATAGAGAACGGCACCTTCACAGCTGATGTGATGCATGAGACTCTTCGACTTACCAGCTTGGCTGATGTCAAGGTCGGTGACCCTATCAATCTAGAGCGTGCCATGACAATGCAGACTAGATTTGGTGGTCACCATGTTCAGGGCCATGTCGATGGTGTTGGTGAATTTGTTTCTAGAGAACCAAGTGAGAACTGGGATTGGGTTCGTATTTCTGTCCCTAAAGAACTTATGAAATATGTAGTTCAAAAGGGCTCAATCACCCTTGACGGTATTTCACTAACTGTAAATGAAATGGGTGAAGAGTTTGTTGGACTAAGTCTTATCCCAGAAACCCTAAAACTTACCACCTTGGGCTATAAAAAGCCTGGTGACAAGATCAACGTTGAAGTTGATGTAATGGCAAAGCACATAGAACGACTACTAGAGATGAGAAACAACTAATGGCACTCTCAACAATCGAGCAAGCATTGGATGCTTTACGAAACGGTAAGCCGGTTCTAGTAGCGGATGATGAAAACAGGGAGAACGAGGGCGATGCCATCATCGCAGCTCAGTTCGCAACTACCGAGTGGATGGCCTGGCTGGTCAAACACACCACCGGTTTCCTATGTGCACCAATGGAAGATGGCAAAGCTAACGAGCTAGAACTTCCGTTGATGACAACAGATAACCAAGACCCACACGGCACTAACTACACCATCACCGTAGATGCTGCTGCTCGCGAATCAACCGGTGTTTCAGCAAGCGATAGAGCACTAACTGCTAGAACTCTAGCTAGCGATTCCTCAGGTCCAGAGTCTTTCATTAGACCAGGCCACATCCTTCCGCTTCGCTCCCACCAGCACGGAGTGCACGGTCGCCCAGGTCACACTGAAGCTACCATTGATCTGCTAAAACTTGCTGGACTGATTCCAGTTGGAATCATCGGTGAGATGGTAACTGCTGACGGTTCAATGATGCGTTTACCTGAGCTAATCGAGTTTGGTGCTCAAGAAGGTATTCCGGTAGTTACCATTGCTCAACTAGTTGAGCACCTAACTTCCCACAACATCACACACGTTCACCGCGATAACAACAGAATCAGATTTGAAGCGGAAGCAAACATTCCAACCATTCACGGAGACTTCAAGGTACGTGGCTACTACGACATCAAAACTGGTGCGGACCACGTTGCTATCATCAAGGGCAACCCAACCGGTGAAGATGTTCTAGTGCGTATGCACTCAGAATGTATTACTGGTGAGGCATTTGGATCTCTAAAGTGTGAATGTGGACCGCAGTTGCAGTACGCCTTGGACATGATTGAGGCTGACCCTAAGGGTGGAATTGTTATTTACCTGAGAGGCCAAGAAGGACGAGGAATCGGACTTCTAAACAAGCTCAAGGCCTACGCATTGCAAGAACAAGGTCTTGACACTGTTGAAGCCAACCTAGCTCTTGGTCTTCCTAGCGAAGCTAGAGAGTATGGAGCAGCTTCCTCAATCCTTCGTGAACTAGGTGTGAAGAGTGTTCGCCTGATGACTAACAACCCAGCTAAAGCTAACTTCCTTACCGAAGATGGCATTCCGGTGAACTCATACGTTCCAGTAAT
>JBMOFL010000042.1:0-6926 GCA_049314335.1 Rhodoluna sp.
ACCATCTTCATGCGCTTCTTACCTTCTTTTTGCTTCTCTAGAAGCTTGCGCTTACGGCTGATGTCACCACCGTAACACTTAGCCAAAACGTCTTTACGAAAAGCACGAATAGATTCACGAGCGATGATACGAGCACCGATAGCTGCTTGGATAGGAACTTCGAATGCCTGCCTAGGAATAAGTTCACGCAGCTTGGTAGTCATCATCACACCGTAAGCGTAAGCCTTGTCCTTGTGAACAATCGCACTGAAAGCATCAACCTGTTCACCCTGCAGAAGAATGTCTACCTTTACTAGGTCTCCCTCAGCCAAACCGCTCTCCTCATAATCAAGGGATGCATAACCTTGGGTCCTTGACTTCAAGTTGTCAAAGAAGTCAAAAACAATTTCAGCAAGAGGCATGTTGTATCGAAGCTGAACACGGTCAGTTCCGAAGTACTGCATGTCAATCATTGTGCCTCGTCTTGACTGGCAAAGCTCCATAATGGTTCCTACATAGTCCTTAGGCGAAAGCAGAGTTGCTTTAACCATTGGTTCTAGAACCTTAGAGATCTTGCCAACTGGATATTCGCTTGGGTTTGTAACGGTTACTTCTCTCTTGTCATCAAGAGTTACCTCATAAACCACCGAAGGTGCGGTAGCAATTAGATCTAGATTGAACTCACGCTCTAAACGCTCAGTGATAATTTCAAGGTGCAACAGACCTAGGAAACCACATCTAAAACCAAAGCCCAGAGCAACAGATGTTTCAGGTTCATAAACCAAAGAGGCATCGCTTAGCTTCAACTTATCTAGCGCTTCACGCAGAACTGGATAGTCACCACCATCGATTGGGTAGATACCTGAGTAAACCATCGGGTTAGGTTCTGAATAGCCCTTGAGAGCATCGGTCGCAGGCTTCATCGCTGTGGTTACTGTGTCACCAACTTTAGATTGACGAACATCTTTCACACCGGTGATTAGATAACCTACTTCACCAACACCTAAACCTTTAGTTGGTTCTGGTTCAGGAGATGAAACACCAATTTCCAAAAGATCGTGCACAGCCTTTGTTGACATCATGGTGATGCGCTCACGTGGTGACAAACCGCCATCAACCATACGCACGTAAGTAACAACTCCACGGTATGAGTCATAGACAGAGTCAAAGATCATTGCTCTTGCTGGTGCGTTAGGGTCACCTTTGGGAGCTGGAATCTTTCCAATAATTCGATCCAGCAACTCAGCAACACCAACACCGGTCTTACCTGAAACACGAAGACAGTCTTCAGGGTTTCCACCGATAAGGTTGGCAAGCTCTTCTGCATATTTCTCTGGCTGCGCTGCAGGCAAGTCAATCTTGTTTAGAACAGGAATGATTTCAAGATCATTCTCAATAGCAAGGTAAAGGTTCGCAAGTGTCTGAGCCTCAATACCTTGAGCAGCATCAACTAGAAGAACAGCCCCTTCACAAGCAGCCAATGATCTACTCACCTCGTAGGTGAAGTCAACGTGACCCGGTGTATCAATCATGTTCATCGCATAGGTCTTGCCTTCAAACTCCCAAGGCATACGAACAGCCTGAGACTTGATGGTGATACCTCGCTCGCGCTCAATATCCATGCGGTCTAGATACTGAGCTCGCATAGAACGGTCGTCAACCACACCCGTTAGCTGAAGCATGCGGTCAGCAAGGGTCGATTTACCGTGGTCAATATGAGCAATGATGCAGAAATTGCGAATGAAATCAGGGTTGGTCTGACCTGGCACTAGTGAAGTGGTGGCACGTGGCGACAAAGGAGACCTCTTGATTGGACTAAAAGCAACAGAATGACGACGAATGCCGTCCCCTTATTCTCGCATAAACCCTTGTAATCTAGGGCTGTTTAGTCATACTCGTAGATCTAATGGGTTGCTCTATTGCCTGAAACGCTGGTAGTCTTGAAAGGATTTAGATGGGTAGTTCATCCAAATCCACAAACCTCAAGAATTTAGTACCCAGTTTCGCGTGAGCGGAACACCCCCTCAAGAAAGTGAAACATGGCAAATATCAAGTCGCAGATCAAACGTATCGGCACAAACCTAAAGGCTCAAGAGCGTAACAAGGCTGTACGTAGCGAAGTAAGAACTGCTGTTCGTGCAGTTCGTGAAGCAGCAGCAGCTGGTGACAAGGCTGTTGCAACTGAAGCGCTAAAGGTTGCTAGCAAGAAGCTAGACAAGGCAGTTTCAAAGGGAGTATTCCACAAGAACGCAGCAGCTAACAAGAAGTCAGCTATTGCCAAGAAGGTTTCAGCTCTATAAACAAAGTTTTCTAAAAGGCCCTCTTCGGAGGGTCTTTTACTTTAAGCGGCAGGTATCCGCTTATCTCTTCCCGCCACAGCTCCCGCAATTATCTGCACAAAGGTCAGAGCAGAAACCAAGATCAAACTGGCATCCCAGTTTCCAGTTACATCTCTAAGCAATCCGAACCCAAAAGTTCCTGCTGCTGAAATCAAGTAACCCCAGCCCTGAGCCAAAGCAGACAGCTGTGTTGTCTGCGTGCTGGTACTAGCTCTTGAACCAATCAAAGTGAGCGAAAGCGGGAATGTCGCAGCAAAACCAAAACCAGTAATCACGCAGGCGAGAACAAGCAACTGCGGGGTCAACCAAATCATCAGCAATCCAGTCAAAGTCAGCAAAGTCATGATCATGGCAACTCCAGATAAAGACTTGAACCTTCGAAATAGCAATGATGCGAGGAAACCTGACGGCACTCCAACAAATGTTGTTAGCCCAAGTAATGCTCCAGCATCCACCGCACTCATTCCTCTATCAATAAGTAAAGACGGGAACCAGTTCAAGATTGAATAGAATCCACCTGATTGAAGCCCAAAGAAAAATACAATCCCCCAGGTCAGCGGAGATCTAACCACCGCTCGTCTCTCCTCAGCGTGAGTAGCAACAGAGGTAATCTTTCCAACTGACTTTGAACGAAACAGTGGAACCCAGAAGAAGATTGCAAGCAAGGCTGGAATAATCCAAATAGCTAGAGCTCCGCGCCAACCACCAAGCAGGTATGAAGAAGGAACAGCGATGGCCGCTGCAAAGCTTGCTGAGATTGCCAAAAGAGTTACGTATACACCGGTAATGATTTCTATACGCTCTGGAAACTGCTCTCTAACAATTGTGGGAATCAAAACATTTGCGATTGCAATTGCCAGACCAATGATTACCGTACTTACAATCAGCGCTGGAAAGCCACCAATTAGTCGCGTAGCCATCGCCACACTGAGCACAATCAACACAAACATCATTGCTCTGTTAAGAGTGAACCGCTTAACTAGTGCAGGGCTCGCGAATGCGCCGATACCAAAACAGACGATAGGTAATGAAGTCATCAAGCTGACTTGAAGCAAAGTCAAGAACTCAGTCTTGACTAACTCATCAACTAGTGGACCAATAGATGCAACTGGAGGCCTAATCGCCAAAGAGATAAACACCAGTGAGAGCAAAGCCCAAACTGAATACTTCGCAGCCTTCACTAAACTCTTCCCTTGTTGGCAACTAGGTTCACAAGTCTCTCTAGTGCGAAGTGAGAATCTTTCTCTCCACCCTTGACTGCAAAATCAGTTTCAGCAACTGCATGTATAGCTCTGGCGATACCATCTTCGTTCCAGCCAGCAGTTAGAAGACGAGTTTTGTTGAATAACCAGTCAGGCATACCCATGCTTGCTGCATTTGCTCGAGGGTTTCCATAGATCTTTGCAATTTCTGAAATCTTCTTGCCGAACGCAAAGACAATCATCACCGGCTCACCGCCCTGGTCTAAGGCATGTCTAAGAAGCAGCAACGCCTGAGCAGCTTGACCTTCCACAGCCGCGTCGGCAACTTTATAGGTTGTGGTTTCCAACCTGCCACCAAAATATCTCTCCACTATCTCTGGAGTAATCTCGCCAGCGTCATCAAGTTGCAGTTGAGAGGATGCTGCTGAGAGCTCTTCGAAGTCTTTACCAAATATGTCAACCAACGCTTGAGCTGCTGACTTTTGAATCTTTCTTCCCTTAGAAGAGAATTCTCCTTCGACAAAAGCTAACTTCTCAGCCTCTTTGGTGATGTCCAAACAAGTTGCCTCGACAAAAGCATCATTTGCTCTAATGGTTTCCAGAAGCTTTTTACCACGCACTGATTTCCCGTTGTGCCTCAAAATCACAACTGCATCCTCCAAAGGCTGGGAGCAATACTCAATAGCGTCTGTAATTAGTGCATCGGTGCAGCGCTCAACACCATCGACAATAACCAACTTAGAATCGCCAAACAGCCCAGCGCTGGCTAGGTCAAAGAGTTGGCCGCCAACGTAATCGGCAGCATTAATCTCAACTACCTCGAGCTCTTGATTGGCTTTGCGAAGAGCAGATCTGACAGTCTTTATAGCTCTATCGGCAAAGAAGTCTTGTCCACCGGATACGAGTATGACCGGAGCTACGCTCACTGCACGCCAAGGGACTACTTTTGCTGGACTCACTCGTAAAGCCTAACTTCTGCCAGCGATAGCGACCTCAAGCCCTGCTTCGGTTTCGGAGAGCCCTATTGCGCCCATCTCGTCAGTTCTCATAACTCTGGCTCCAGTTCTAGCAAGCAATTCAAGCGTTCGATTTGTAGGATGCCCGTAAGAGTTATCTTGCCCTGCGGAAACTAAAGCGATGTCAGCGGATATGGCTTCATAAAACTCAGGAGCTTGATCGCTCGAGCCATGATGCGCGACCTTGACCACAACAACTTGTGAACCGTAATCCGCTTCAAGCAAGGCCTTGTAATTCTGTCCGATTCGTAGTTGAGCTCGCTCCCCAGAATCTGCCATCGTGAACAACGCAATTCTGGGATTTTTCCAAAACATTGTGGTGCTCGCGTCGTTACTATCTTCGGCTTCGGTAGCTCCTCGACTAGGACCAAGCACTTCCCACTCAAACTCTCCCAGCACACCAGTCATTCCCTTCTCTGCATAAATCTGAGGGATTTGTTTGTTAGTGAGGAGTTCTTGAGTTAGGTCAGCGCCAGGTCGGGTATCTGAAAATGGAGTAACTAAAGCAGATGTGACTTTTCTACCAGTGATGGCGCCTAGAGTTCCACCAACGTGATCCAGGTCATAGTGCGTGAGGACTAAGAGATCTATCTTGGTTATGCCTAGGTCGGTGAGGCAAGAATCAATGGATGGACTCTCACGGCCAACATCCACCACCGCAACTTGACCCTTGGATCTAATAACCAAAGCATCGCCCTGACCAACATCACAGTTAACTACTGTGTAATCGCCTTTGTAGAAATCACCTTTTTGGAATGCTATCGACGAGCTCTGGGTGAACAAAGAAAACAGAATCAAAGCACTAATCGAGCCACCCAGGTTCTTCAATACCGGTTTGCTTGAAGTTAGAAATAGCCACAGACCTAGAACTAAAACAATGGCAAGAACAATACCTAACGCACCCTCAACCCAGTCAACACTTGCCGACGGGGCATTAGCAAACTTCTCTGCAACGAACAGGATGAATGCCGCTGGAATAGATGCAATTAGGCATAGCCCAGAGGAAACAGCAGGAAGAAGTGGAGACAAAAGACACGCAATCAAACCAATTACCGTGATTGGTGCAACTAATGGCTCTGCAATCACATTGGCAAAGATTGAATAGACAGGAATTGTTGGTTGCAGAAGCAATAGAACTGGCAAGCAAGCAATCTGAGCGGCCAAAGAAACTGAAATCATGACCGCCAACCACAATGGCATTTTCTTCTGCAGTAACTCAACTAGCTTTGGTGCTAAAACTAGCAGTCCTAAAGTGGCCAGGGCTGAAAGAGCAAACCCGAAGTCCAGTGACAGAGAAGGCTGATAAACAAGCAGAAGAACTACCGCAAGCGACAGTGCTTCAATCGGTGGAACTCGTCTTCCTAATAGAAACCCTACGAGTACAGCACCAACCATCACGCTCGCCCTAAGCACACTGGGTTCTGGTCCAACTAATCCAAGGTAAGCGAATATCACGCCGAAGCTCAGTGACAACCTGATAGATCTTCGAATGGGTAGCAGATTAAGTAGTAAGGCAGCACCAGCAAGAACTATGGCACAATTTGTTCCACTAACTGCCGATAGATGCGTGAGAGAGACTACTTTCAGATTCTCTAGCGCTTGTGTCGAAAGTTGAGAATCATCACCGATAGTCAAGCCAGCTACTAGAGCAGAAGAATCGGGGGTAATACCCGAAAGGTTGCTTGTAAAGGATCTTCGAATAAGTTGAAGCGGATCTTCACCACCCTTTTTACTTGAACTAAGTAGGTGCTTGAGATTACTAGAGAAATCTTCGTCGTTTCGAAAAGCGGGGCGAATAGAAATCACTGCTCTCAGTTCCATTCCTGCAATCAAGTCGCGCACAGCAGTTCCACCAGAGAGCGAGCCCATTCTCCCCTGAAGTGGCCCCGTTGATATAACTCTGATTTTTGTTGCGAACTTCTCTTGGCCTGCAAAGCCTTTGGAAGGGCTTGGTGTTTCTAAGACTTGGGCGTTGACCGTAACTGTTGAACGGTTCTCAACTAAACTCTTGAAATCCTCCGGAACAAGTGAGGGCTGAATAACTGTTACATACAGTGCAGAAATCGCCCAGGCAGAAACGGCAGCCAAACGAAGTATCAAAGTGTCACTAAGTCTTTGACCGAGGCGAATAACTTATCGCCAATTCCAGCGACGTTCAGAAGGTCTTCTTTAGCTTTGAATCCTCCGTTAGCAGTTCGCCAGTCAATCATTCGACCTGCTAATGCAGGCCCAACTCCTGGAAGGTCTTCTAACTGGCTAGCACTTGCTTGATTCAAGGAGATAAGCGATGAAGTCATGGAGTTATCAAAAGCTTGAGGACCTGAGTCTGAAGAGATAAGAAGTTGCTCACCATCGTTCAGTGCTCTGGCCATGTTCACGCTTGCTTGGTT
>JBMOFL010000043.1:0-6914 GCA_049314335.1 Rhodoluna sp.
CTCGAACCCCCAACCTTCTGATCCGTAGTCAGATGCTCTATCCGTTGAGCTACAAACGCTTGGGTGCCATGGGCAACTTAGTTAGTTTAGCCCAATAACTGCTTACGTTCAATGACTATATAAAGGTCTCTGGTTTTGGGATAAACTAAACAAGTTCTGGAGACGTCGCATAGCCCGGTCGAGTGCGCCTCACTGCTAATGAGGTAAGGGTCTTAAAAGCCCTTCGGAGGTTCAAATCCTCTCGTCTCCGCCAGAATAAAAGCCCTAGGTAACTAGGGCTTTTTCTTTTGTTGAGGGTTAGCGTTCAGCCGGACTGAGCACAGATGTATAGAGGTACAGCTTTGTGGGCTCAATAATTAATTGAGGTTCAAGTTTTGAGGTAGCAATATAGTGAAGAAACTGAAACCTCTTTATTAGATAGGGTGATTCAATGGCGTCCCACAAGAATGCGACTATCAATGATGTCGCTGAAGCAGCAGGAGTGTCTAGGGCTACTGTCTCTAGGGCTCTAGCTGGTTACGGTCGCATCAGCAAACAGACCGTTGACCACGTTCGATCTGTTGCTGACAGTCTTGGTTATCGACCTAACGCTCTAGCCGTAGCGATGAGAGCAGGTAAGACCAAAACTATAGGTCTAGTTGTGATTTCTGATTTCACGAACGCCTTCTTTGATCGAGCAACTAAGGCGATTATTGATAGGGCTAAAGAACTTGGTTATCGCGTTCTTATTCAACACAGCGATGAAGATGTTGCAGTGGAGAGAGTTGCCGTGGAGACTATGCTCTCCAATCAAGTCGATGGCATTATTCTGGTGCCAGCCTCAACCACTATGCATTCACATTTGACCGCTAAGAAACTAGGCGGTAAGCCTGTAGTAATCATTGACCGAATGCTAGACATTCAAAGATTCACAACAGTTACTACTGGTGATGAGGTTGCAGCGAGCGAAGCAGTTGCTTACGCAGCGGCAGAAGGTCACAAGAGTTTAGGCTTTCTTATTGCTGTGCCAGGCATAAGAGGATTCACCCTGAACCAACCAGAGATTCCTATTACCTCTGTTCAAGAGCGTGTAAGTGGTTTTGAGCTAGGAGTTAGGGCGGCAAAAGCAAAAGCAGTTTGGGTTTACAGCGAGGAAAAGCAAGCTATCGCTCAATCTGCTGTAGAGGAGTTATTAGACTCCCCTAAAGCTCCGAGCATCATTTTCACTTCAAACAACGACATGCTTCTCGCTGTGCTAAAAGCAGTTGGTGAACGCGGGCTAACAATAGGCAAAGACATCTCAGTTGTAAGTTTTGACGATAGCCCTTGGGCTGCAGCAATGGTGCCAGGCATCACAGTTATATCAAGACCAGTTGAAGAATTGGGTAGCATCGCCGTTACTGAACTTGTTGAGGCAATAGAGGGAAACACTAAGCCCAAGGAAATCGTATTGCCGGCGAGCTTAGTTATACGAGGGTCAGTAGCCAAGCTAACCAAGTCAAAATAGACTAGAACTCTGCTTCCAACACTGAAGGAATTGCCATGGGATCGGTCAGAACAAGGCTATTGCTTTCAACGTTGCTCGTGCTCTGTCTTGGGGCAACATCAACTCAGAGTGCGATAGCTGCCCAACCGGTATCTGGAATAAGCACAACTATTTATAACGAGGGAACAGACCAAGCAGCAGTTTTTTATAACCCAGTTGTGGTTTCCAATGTGAACCTAACTCTTCCGCAGGCTTCAGTAGATACCCTAAACAACGATCCATACACATCTGTTTATCAAAAGGCTAACGTCACTATTACAACCGCTAACGGCACCGTGACAACTCTGAACAACATTGGTGTTCGCCTTAAAGGCCAAGCCACAAGAACCAACCTCTATGGCAAAGCTCCCCTGAAACTAAAGTTTGATGCTTTTGTACCAGGCCAAAAGTTTCTAGGGCTAACCCGAATGACTTTGAACAGTATGGTGCAAGATCCATCTTTCATTCGAGAAGACACTTCGTATCGAATCTATAGAGCCATGGGATTAGTGGCACCTAGAACTACCTACTCTTGGGTAACCCTGAATAATGCTGACTTTGGTTTGTATATGAACATTGAATCTGTCGATGCTCAAATGCTTAAGCGCTGGCTCAATCCGGTTCATCTATATAGTTCGAACTGTTACCTCGCTGACATTACTTATTCTCAGAGTGGTTGTTACGACACTAACTATGGAGACACAAATAGAGCTGACCTAAATGCAGCTGTTGCCGTGTCTGTATTAGATGGTGAAGCTTGGTGGAGCGCAGTCAACAAAATTGCTGACATGACTTCAATCATCAACCTCATGGCTACCGATATTTACACCAGCAACTGGGATGGCTACACCGATGTTGTGCAGAACAACTACTACATAGTCTTCGATGACACCGGCAAATTCAAGATCATTCCATGGGGATTAGACGGAATCTTCCCAATGGATCCAGATGCTCAACTTGATTGGTTAGGTAGGGGGCCTGCTTACAGAGGCTTCGGTAACCAGGAGAGAAGCATCATGCTTCGCAAATGTGTTGCCTATGCGCCTTGTCAGGCACAACTGGTCAGAGCACAGGTTGCAGTAAAGAACAAGGTAGCAACACTTGATATCCCAGGTTTCAAGAACAAAGTTGCCTCAATTATCAACAACGCATACATCTCTAAAGAAACAAGATCTAACTCTGACGTATGGTCTGCTTCATTCTGGCAGAACTGGTTAGACATATTCTTTCCACAGAGAACTCAAGCACTGACAGACTTTTTGAATACGCGTAACCCTGAAGCTCCAACTCTAAGCATGAATGGGCCAAGCACCGTTGGTAGCACGCTTAGGGCTGTTGCTAGTACCTGGGATTACACAGCTACCCTTAGTTACCAATGGTTGAGAAACTCTCAGCCAATAGCTAACGCCAGAAGTGCAGACTATGTTGTGACAACAGACGACGCTGGTTCTCTCATCTCGGTTCGAGTCAGCGCATCAAAGGCTTCACTACCTGTTGCATCGAGTACTTCGGTGGCTGTGTTGGTAAGTAACCCGCAACTTCCCTCAGCGTCAATAACTGGATATTCACGTGTTGGTGCAACTCTGATTGGAAATCCGGTTGCTAACGCAACCACCACAGTTAGCTATAAATGGCTAAGAGATGGCAGAGCAATCACCGGAGCCACTCAACCTACCTACACACCAACTAGTACTGATCTTCTAAAGTCCATTTCTCTTATCACTACAGTTAGGCAATCGGGTTTCCCTCTAGTGACCTCAACCAGTTCAGCCAGAGTAATTCAACTTGGGGTTATAGAAAGGCCTGAACTCACCATTGCTGGAACAGCAACTATGGGTAATACGGTACTTATAAATGCACAGATCCCCGCTGGAGCTAAAGCTACTTACCAATGGTTTAGAGACTCAAAACTAATCTCTGGATCCACACGCGACGAATACAAAATCAAAGCTGAAGATGTAAACACATTGCTCACAGCAAGGGTTAACCTAACTAGGTTGGCATATTCACCAATAAGTGTCTCCAGTGCTGAAGTCAAGGTTATTGCTGGTGAACTCACTAAGACCCCTAACCCTACTGTCTCTGGAATACCAGCTCTAAGCAAAACACTCACTGGTGCTGTTGGCTCATGGGATGTAGGAGTGAAGTTTACTTACCAGTGGTTACGCAATGGAGATGAGATTCCTGGTGCCATAGCCAAGACTTATCGAATCACTTCTAGCGATAAAGGTAAGCAGATAGTTTTCAAGATAAGAGCAACCAAGCCTGGTTACAAAACTGTTGTTCTAAGCTCAAACAGTATTCTGTCGAACTAAAGACCCTCTCTGACCTGAATGATATTTCCATCAGGGTCATTCCCATCGGCATAGGTCCAGTTGTTGTGTTCCTGAACATCGCTCTTTATTCGACCACCTGTTCGACCTGCAGCCAAACGAGCCTTATCGATACTGTGCACATCAAAGACAGGCTTTATTGGGTTATCTTCACCTAGAGTTGGTGCTGATCTGTATTCCTCAGGTAACAGATGCAGCAAAACTTCATTACCTAAACCACTCACGCTAGCGAATCCTTCGGAACGATAAGGACTGTTGTCTTCAAACAGGGCTGCATAGAAGCCAACAGACTTTTCGAGATCAGATACCCACAGAACTACAGTTGTCATTTAGCACTCCACAACATTCACAGCGAGACCTCCGAGTGAAGTCTCCTTATATTTACTAGACATATCTAACCCTGTTTGACGCATAGTTTCAATTACAGTGTCCAATGATATCTTGTGACTACCATCACCAAGCAAAGCTAGTCGAACAGCTGATACTGCTGTTCCTGCAGCAATTGCATTTCTTTCAATACATGGCATCTGCACAAAACCTCCAACCGGATCACAGGTGAGACCTAGGTTGTGTTCCATTGCTATCTCGGCGGCATTTTCTATTTGAGCAGGTGTCCCACCCAATACTGCAGCTAAACCGGCTGCTGCCATCGAGCAGGCAGAGCCAACTTCTCCCTGACACCCAGCTTCTGCTCCTGAGATAGATGCATTGCGTTTATATAGAGAACCAATGGCTGCTGCAGTGAGTAGGTAATCCCGACCAATCAGTTTGGAGTCAACTCCCTTGAACTTCATAGCCCAGTAACCAACAGCAGGAATGATTCCAGCAGCTCCATTAGTTGGTGCTGTTACAACTCTTCGACCTGAAGCATTCTGCTCATTGACAGCTATCGCATATGCTTGCAGCCACTCGTTAGATACTTCACTTGCATCTGCAACACTATTGAGTTGCTCTGCCATATCTGCCGCTCTTCTATCAACAGCTAGATAGCCAGGCAGAACTCCTTTCGTAGTTAGCCCCTCTTCTATACATAACTGCATAGCATTCCAAATCGCATTTAGTTTGATATCTAGATCTAGTTCACCGTGCAGAGCTACCTCATTAGCAAAAGCTATTTCAGCTATTGTCTTGTTCTCCCTTGAACAGATCTCGAGAAGTTCATCTGCGCTAGAGAAGTGATAGGGAACTTCTGATCTATCAGCTTTGGCTATGTGGTGATCTGCTTCAACAAACCCTCCGCCAACTGAGTAATAGGTCTGTTCGACTAAGACATCACTGTTCTCAGCTATCGCTTGGAATCTCAAACCGTTTGAATGCTTTGGGAGTCTTATCAAAGGCTGAAAGCTAAAGTCCTTTTCATTAAAGGAAATCTTGTGATTCAAGAATTGGATTGAAGAATTTGCGTTCGCAGTATCCCAAGCAGCTAAAACCTCATCAGGGTTACAGGTCTCTGGAGTTTGACCTTGGAGACCTGCGACTATGGCGTTAGTTGTTCCATGGCCTGGCCCGGTAGCTCCGAGAGATCCGAATAGTTTGACGCTAACTCTACTTGTCAGCGGTAGTTTGCCTTCAGCCTGAACTGCTTCAGCAAAGAGCAACGCTGCTCTCATAGGTCCCACCGTATGCGAACTGGAAGGTCCGATTCCAATGGTGAATAAATCTAGCGCCGAGATGTAATCTGGCATGGTTTAAGCCTAACCAGATTAGGGACCTAAGTGATTATTTAGAACAGGTGGTTGTCTGGGCGTTAGTTCCCTTAACCCAGTCAGGCAACGGTTTGATAGTTGGGGTTGGAGTTGCAGTCGGAGTCTTAGACGGAGTTCCGGTCGGCTTTGCTGTGCTGGTCGGCTTAGGGGTAGGAGTTGGTGCAACTTCTGCTCCAACACCGGTGTTCTTAACCTCACCAAGAACGAAAGGCTCATCGTTTTTCATCATGTCGAAAAGGACCTGAGCTTTTTCATAATCAGGCATGACTCGACCTTGGTTAGGTGCTGGTAAACCTGATACTGCAGGCAACTGCAAGAAGGTTATCTTCTTCATTGGAATATCTTTCAAAGCATTTGCAACACCCATAAGTGCAGCTGGGTCAGAAAGAGTCTTGCTCAAAGTCATGTTTCTAGCTGCAGCTTGAGCAAGGCTGTATAGAGCAACAGGGTTGTTCAATATGTCTTTGCTCTTTAGTTTTCTGACTAGAGAAGTGAGATAAACCTGCTGATTGCTGATACGACCTAGGTCAGATCCATCGCCAACACCGTGTCTGGTTCTTAGGAACTGAAGTGCCTGCACTCCTTGAAGATTATGCATACCTTTCTTCAGGTAGGTGTTTGTGTATTCATCTTCAATGTCTTCAGCAACACAAACCTCAACACCACCAACAGCATTGGAGAGTTCAATAACTCCGTTGAAGTCGACCATTGCTAGATATGGAATGTCTAAACCAGTAAGTAGTTCAACCGTTAGCAGTGTGCAACCAGGACCACCGTTTGCGATAGTCGCGTTGATTTGACCAAGGCTTTGTGGCAGGTAACCTGGGCCACCGGTTGTGCTTGGGCATTTAGGCCAAGGAACCAAAGTATCTCTAGGGAAAGATAAACCAACAGCACTCTCTCTGTTAGCGGCAACGTGCAACAGGATGATTACGTCAGCTAGATTTCCACCGGTATCACCGAAAGCAGAATTACCAGCACCTTGTCTGGTGTCGCTACCAACTAGAAGTAAGTTAAGGGGTCCGTCTATCGGCGGTATAACTCTGTCGCCGCCATCTAGATCAGGAACTTCAATTTGGTGGCGACTTAGTTCATTAGCTAACTGAATAGCAGAAACAGTTGTGACTGTGAGGGTTGAAACAACAATTACGGTTAGGGCTTTGGCTAAGACGCCAAGGATAGATTTTGCTCGTCCAGTTGCTTGAATGTTCCCATGACGTGCCACTGCGCGATCTAGCTTTAGTTGCTTCTTCGACTTCTCAGACAATTCGATAACCCCTTAGATTGATTTGACTTGAGTCTTAGTTAGACAAAACTGGCGGAGGCCGTGGGATTCGAACCCACGGAACCTTTCAGTTCACTAGTTTTCAA
>JBMOFL010000044.1:0-6421 GCA_049314335.1 Rhodoluna sp.
ATAGAGTATTCAGCTGCACGGCAAGCTAACTCTAAAGATTCTTGTAATCCATTGCCTGCTGCAAGGGCAGCTAGGAAAGCACCGGTGTGAACATCGCCTGCACCATTGGTATCAACAACTGGAACCTTGCGTCCAGGGGCTAAGGCAACAACTTTGCCATTGTGATGCAACTCAGCACCTTCTGAACCTTTACGTAGTAATAACCAAGCATCGGCTGAAGCATGTGGGGCTAATTTCTCGTATTCACTTTGATTACAGGAAATTAGCGCTGCATTCTTACCAACCCAATCCAAGACTTCATCAGTAAGTTGAGCTGTTGTTGGTCCTGGATCAAAAACAATCTTGCTCTTGATAAGCCCGCTAGCAAAGAGTTCTTCAAAAGCTGCTTTAGAGGTTGGATAAACCAGTTCATAGCCGTAAACAACTAACCAGCAATCTTCTGAATAGTCGTATTGCTTTAGTTCTTCAAAAGATCTAATACCTTCAGCACCACTTTGGGTAACAAAACTTCTCTGTCCATTAGGTTCAACCAAGGTAATGCAGAGCCCTGAATCTCCCTGGCTATAAGTTTCAATACCTATGGCTTCAACACCTTCAACGGCCATGGCTGCCTTGATGACATCAGATCTTGGACCTACCCCAACTGGCGAACAATGCAGAGCTTTGAGCCCTAAACGGGTAGCTGCTGCCTCAAGGTTTAGAGCCCCTCCTACCTGATTGAAGGTTCGGGTGGCTAGCACATCACCGCCAGGGGTGGGTAGATGAGGCACAAAAGTGACCTGATCTACTAATCCACTGGCCAAAGACTTGATGTGTGTTGGGCGAAATTCAGCTAAATCCATTAGTTAAACCCTACCTTTTAAAGCAAACCCGCCTCCAAGAATCAATTCTTTGGAGGCGAGATTGGTGACCCCAGCGGGATTCGAACCCGCGCTACTGCCGTGAGAGGGCAGCGTCCTAGGCCGCTAAACGATGGGGCCGAAGAGCAACTTCTCTATTATGCCAGAGTCTTGGAAGGCTTGCCAGAGCGATCTTGATTAGGCCAATACATTCAAGGATTTAGGAGCAACCACACAGGTAACTGGAGCTGCCCCAACATGTTCGCCATCTGAGTAGGCAGGCATGCCTGGTGAGTGAAGCTCGATACTCTCTACCCGCATAATCTCCACAGCTGGATGCCCAACATGGCCACCGTAGTAGACCGTTGGGAATATTTTGATCAGTTCTAAGCGACTAATGGCATTCAAGATAAAGAGATCTAGCTTGCCATCATCAACTTTTGCTTCTGGGGTTATCAATAGCCCACCGCCATATGAAGGTGAGTTAGATACAGTGCAGAGAATGGCTTCAAAGACTCTTTCAACACCATCTACTACTGCTCTATATGGAATTGGTTTGAAAGCAGCTAGTTCGCGATACATGGCAAAACGATACTTAATAGGACCGGTAATCCACTTCCACTTATTAGCTCTTGCATTACAGAGAGCATCGAACCCAGCTGATACTGCGCCAAATGAATAAAAAGTTCTGTCATTTGACTTTGATTCAATCAAGTCAACTTTGCGAGTTTTGCCTATCTTGGCAACTAGAGCTGCAACACCTTCCACCACATTATGTATAGGTAGACCAAGCGCTCTGGCTGAATCATTTCCCGTTCCTGCTGCAATCAAGCCAACAGGAATGTTGCTCTTCACCACTGCATTCACACCAAGATGGAACATGCCATCACCACCGACAACAACTAGACCATCAATAAGTTTCTTCTCGACTGCTTCTTTAGCGTTCTTAGCAGCAGCAACAAAGCTCTCCGCTGATAAATCAATAATTTCAATTGCGTGCTTAGCAAATTCAGCTAAGGCCTGCTCCCCAAAACCTTTGCCCTTGCCCCTACCGGAGGTTGGGTTAATAACTATTCCAAAAGTGGTCATTTCAACTTTCCTACTGAATAAGCATTAGTCGATACCAATAGCACCGATAGAGACCCTAGCAGTGCTGCTACAGCGGGTAAGGCAGCAACTTGCAATGGTGACACAATCGCAACAAACGACAGTAAGGACAAAACACCGTAACCTAGCCCAATTCCCAGCCCTAGATTGATCTTTCTTCTCAACCTGGCACTCAGAGCCACAACCTGAGCCGCCAGTTCAGGGTCTTCCCCGCTGACCAAAACATCTGCAGAATCTGCCAACTCGTCTGATTCACCAGTGAGAGCGATGCTTAGATCAGCGGCAGACAGCAGTCCAGCATCGGTAGTTATGTTTCCAATTACTCCTACACTGGAGCCCTTAGCTTTCTCAGCAGAGACAAAAGCAACTTTTCGATCTGGGGTTAGCTCTGCATAAACTTCAGATATGTTTAGCTCATTAGCTTTGTTTTGAGCAGTTCCAGCTGAATCGCCGGTAATCAGGCCCACCCGAATCCTGTCGAGGGCAACGGTGTAAACAGCTTGAGCAGACGTAGCTTTCAATAAGTCGCTGAATGTGAATAACCCTTCAAGGTGTCCATCCACTACTACACAAACCACTGAATAACCACTATTGGTACTTTCATCGGCGTAAATCAGTTCTTGAACTTCCATGCGGATGTTTCTTTGTATCAGCAGAGCAGTTGAACCAATCAACACTTGACTACCGCCCACAACGCCTTGCACTCCATAGCCAGGGATTTCAATAAAGTTCTTTGGTTTTGTGACTTTTAGTTTTAACTTTTTTGCTGAATTTGTAATCGCCTTAGCAAATGCATGGCTTGATAGCGACTCCACACTTGCAGCTATTGCCAGTAACTTGTGCTCATCTTGGATGGTTGAGTTTGTGGCTAACCTAATGCCATTAACTTCCGTTGGTGCGGTTGTTAGCACTCCACCCTTGGTAAACAAAACCAAACTGAGTTTTGCTGCCCTTTCAAAGGCAGATCGGTTTCTAATAGTAATCCCTGATTCGGCGGCTACCCGAAGAGCCCTTGAAACTGCAACAGGAACTGCCATAGCTATAACTTGGCCATAGCTAAGGAGCAAAATAGTGCTGAAAACAATCAAGGCAGTATTCAAATCAAACTGTTTTCCAATTGACAACCCAACTCCAACTAAAGCTATAACCAAGGCAAAGACTGGCCAATACTGAGCTACTTTCCCAGCCAAGATCTCTTTCTTAGATTTCTGATTTTCAGCTGCAGAGATTACCTGTTGCAGTTCTTCAGATTCCACCGGCTCTCCAACTAATCTGTTCACCCTAAAGATGAACAAGGTAGTGATAAGAACAAGAGTCACCACGATGCTGAATTGTAGCCAGAGTTCAGGGTTCAAAAGAGCCGCGACTAAGAGCGATAGAACTGCTAGAGTGCTAACCCCTACTTGACCAAGACTGTTGGCTTGGCGACTTGGATTCATGGAAGTTGTCTCGGTGTTCATAACCTTACAAGGCTACCTGAGCGACTAAGGTCTAAGCATGAAGATAACAAAGCAAGGACATGCCTGCCTAATCTTTGAAGAGCAGGGTAAGAAGCTAGTCCTAGACCCAGGTTCATACACAACACCTCTCGATGGTCTAACCGATGTGTTAGCAGTAGTAATAACCCATGCCCACGACGACCACTGTTTTGAAGCCCAGCTGGACCGCCTAGTAGCAACCAACCCAGACCTAATGATCTTTGGCCCACCTCAGGTGCGCACTCGTCTTGCCAAATACAACACCACCGCTGTCTACCACGGTGATCATTACCCGGCAGGTCCATTCACAATCGAGTTCATGGGTGATCTCCACGCTCAGATCCACCACAGCATTCCTGTAATTGAAAACAGAGCAGTTCTGATAAATGACAGAGTGTTCTACCCTGGTGACTCATTCACGCTGCCAGACAGAGAAATTGAACTACTAGCAGTTCCAACTAGTGCCCCATGGCTAAAGATTGGCGAAGTAATGGATTTTGTGTCAGCCATCAAACACAAGAAATCCATAGCTACCCATAACGCACTGCTAAGCGATTTTGGTCATGCCCTAAACAACGGCAGAGTGAAACAACTCACTGAAGCTCAGGGTGGCGAGTTCACCTATTTGTTAGATGGCCAATCAATAGAGATCTAGTTGTCAAACAACTGTTTCATACGGCCTGCGATTATTGTCTTCAATGTTGCGTTAGAGACCTTCTCATTCCAGCCGAATCTAAGTGTGGCCTTATCTAAATCTCCTTGAGTTAGGTCTTTGCGAATGGTCGCACCTAAATCCCCACTCAAGAAGTAGATGGAGTAGAAGTTCTTCCAAGCTGCAATAGCAAGGAACTTCTTACCCTTGACCTGAATAGTAGGGAGCTGATAGCTCATGATTACCTCAGGGTCTGCTTTAGACATCTTCATCATTCGATCTCTTAGCTCGGTCAGAATCAAGGACTGGTCTTCAGGAATGAGTTCAAAGTAAATCTGGGCTTCATCACGCTCTAGTTTCCGCATGTCCCTATTAAAGCAAAACAGCCAGACCTTTTAGTCTGACTGTCAAAGCTGGGGTACCAGGACTCGAACCTAGAACAAATGAACCAGAATCACTCGTGTTGCCAATTACACCATACCCCAAGGGATTTGCTCCGAGCTTTCGCTCGACTCCCCATTCTACCTAGGACTATAAACCCTGAGCAAACAGGCTTAGACGGGCAAGGGTTTCAGCCTTGCCAAGTATCTCCATAGATTCAAACAAAGGTGGTGAGATTCTCTTACCGGAGATAGCTGTTCTGAGTGGACCAAAGGCGTTTCTTGGCTTCTGAGCCATTTCCTCTATTAGCTTCTGGTTCAGAACCTCTTGAATCTTGGCTGTATCGAACTCTGTCAATCCCTCAAGTGCGGAGATAGCAGCCTCAGTGATTTCCTTACTGTTTTCAGGCAATCCAGCCTTCGCATCTTCCTCAATCACAATCGATTCAGCTGTAACAAAGAGGAAAGAAAGCATAGGAACAGCTTCACTCAGCACAACAATTCGCTCCTGAATCAAAGGAGCAGCTTTAGCTAGAACTTCTAGCTCAGAAGCGCTAACTGTTGAACCTAAGATTCCAGCTGGCTGCAGGTAAGGAATGATTCGCTTAGTGAAATCTTCAACAGTTAGAAGCCTTAGATGACTTGCGTTAATCGAGTCAGCCTTCTTCTGATCAAAACGAGCAGGGTTAGGGTTCACATCCTTCACATCAAATGCCTGAACCATCTCTTCTAGTGAGAAGACATCTCTATCTGCGCTAATGCTCCAACCTAAAAGAGACAGGTAGTTCAACAAACCTTCTGGAATGAAACCACGGTCTCTGTGGTGGAACAGGTTAGATTCTGGATCTCTCTTGGAGAGCTTCTTGTTTCCCTCACCCATAACAAAAGGAAGATGACCGAACTGGGGAATGAACTTAGTAATACCTGCCTCATACATTGCGTTGTATAAAGCAATCTGTCTAGGAGTTGAAGACAATAAGTCTTCACCTCTAAGAACATGGGTAATACCCATAAGAGCATCATCAACTGGGTTTACCAATGTGTATAGCGGCTGACCGTTAGGTCTTACCACAACAAAGTCTGGGAATGATCCAGCGGGGAAAGTAATCTCTCCTCTAACCAGGTCATTGAAAGTGATATCAACATCAGGAACACGAAGTCGTAGAGCAGGTGACCTACCTTCAGCTTTGTAGGCAGCCTTCTGCTCTTCAGAGAGTTCTCTCTCAGAGTTGTCATAACCTAGCTGAACAGCACGACCGTTTGCTTTGTTTCTCTCATCGATCTCTTCGCCAGTTAGGAAACTCTCATAGATGTGACCTGAAGCTTTTAGCTTCTCGATTACCTCTAGATAAATGTCAGTTCGCTCTGACTGCCTATATGGCTCGTTAGGTCCCCCAACACCAACACCCTCATCCCAGTTCAAACCCAACCACTTGAGCCCATCAAGAATCATTTCAAATGATTCTTCGCTGTCTCTCTCAGCGTCTGTGTCTTCAATACGGAAGACAAAGGTTCCACCGGTGTGACGAGCATAAGCCCAGTTAAAAAGTGCTGTTCGAACTAGCCCTACGTGAGGTGTTCCGGTAGGAGAAGGACAGAAACGGACTCTGACATCAGATCCAGAAGCTGTAGTAAAAGGTGCGGTAATTAGGTTTGTCATAGCTAGACAAGTCTAAGCGACAGGGTTAGTTAGAGTCCCGATGCCTTCAATGCTTATCTCAACAGATTGACCAGATTCTATCTGGCCAATACCAGCAGGTGTGCCAGTGAGGATTACATCTCCTGGCAGTAAGGTCATTGCTTGCGATACATGTTGAATAATCCTTGGAACCTTGTGTATCAACATGTCTATGGATGAGTGTTGTCTAACTTCTCCATCAACACGTGTTTCTAGCATCTGGCCATCAACAACAAACTCTGTTTCAACCCAAGGACCTAGTGGGCAGAAGGTGTCAAAGCTTTTAG
>JBMOFL010000045.1:0-5618 GCA_049314335.1 Rhodoluna sp.
TAGAAGCTGCTGGTGCAAAGGTTACCCTTAAGTAATCTTCTTCACTGAAAAGAATGTCCCGTCTGAGTTTGCTCAGGCGGGTTTTCTTTTACTGGGTATTCTTGAACTATGAAGTATTACAACAATGTGGTCGAACTTATCGGCAATACCCCTTTAGTTAAGTTGAATAAAGTAACTGAGGGTATTGCCTGTACCGTGCTGGCTAAAGTTGAGTACTTCAACCCAGGTGGGTCCATCAAGGACCGTATTGCAGAGAAGCTGATTGATGCAGCTGAAGCATCGGGGAACCTTAAGCCTGGTGGAACTATTGTTGAGCCAACTTCAGGTAACACAGGTATTGGTTTGGCACTCGTTGCTCAGCAACGAGGTTACAAGTGCATCTTTGTTTTGCCTGACAAGGTTGCTGTTGACAAGATCAACACCCTTAAGGCTTATGGGGCAGAAGTAGTTGTTTGCCCAAGTGCTGTGGCTCACGAAGACCCTAGAAGTTACTACTCAGTTTCAGATCGCATTGCTAGAGAAACTCCTGGCGCTTTCAAGCCAGATCAATACAGCAACCTAAATGGTCCTGCATCTCACTATGAAACAACTGGTCCTGAGATTTGGAAAGACACTGACGGCAAGGTAACTCACGTTGTTATCGGTGTTGGTACTGGCGGAACTGTTTCTGGCGTTGGTAAGTACCTCAAAGAGGTAAGTAATGGTGCTGTTCAGATTATTGGTTGTGACCCAGCTGGTTCTGTTTATTCCAATGGAACTGGTAGACCTTATCTTGTTGAAGGTGTTGGTCGTGGCGATGACTTCTTACCTGGAGCCTATGACAACTCTGTAGTTGATGACTTTGTTCCAGTGCCAGATCTTGAATCTTTCATGATGACTCGAAGACTTGGTAAAGAAGAGGGACTGCTTGTTGGTCCTTCCTGTGGAATGGCTACGGCTGCTGCCCTCAAAGTAGCCAAGTCTTTGCCAGCAGATGCAGTGGTTGTAGTAATCCTGCCTGATGGTGGTAGAGGCTATCTAGCCAAGGTATTCAATGACACTTGGATGAGAACCTATGGATTTATGCCTCGTCTAGAGGATGCGGTGGAGGATCTAGTGTCTGGCTCACAGGCTTATCCACAGGTTGTGAGTGTTAAGGTAAATGACACCATTAAGACATCTTTAGAAAAGAATGCAGAGTTTGTGGTGGTCTTCAATAACCAGCCACCGGTTAGATTTGGTGAGATTCTAGGGCTTCTAAGACGTGATCACATCAAGGCAGGGCTTGCCTCTGGAGCTTTCAAGGAAACAGACCTAGTTGAACAACACATGGAATCTAAGCCTGTTCCACTTGGCTACACAGACACAATTGCAACAGCTAGGGAAGTTCTAGCTGATGTTGATTGTGCTCTTGTGCTTCGTGAGGGTGAAGTGATCGGGTTACTAACAGCTAGCGATATTTAAGCTCACGAAGTCATTGGCTTTGGCTATTGTTGGCTAATGCCTTACAAAGCAATATCATTGACTTTTCGAATATTTCGAATAAAATTTGGTCATGTCCACTCAAATAAACCCGTCAGCGAAGGACGTTAAAGTGGCCACTGCAATCTTGGCTGCATTGGCTTCCGAAGATTCTTCCATGACTCCGAGCCTTGTAATAGGCAACCATAAACTCGACCTAAGTTCGAACCTTTTAGAAGCCTTCAAGCAAATCGCGAAACTAGCAACAGCTAGGCGCACATTCTGTGTCATCTCGGATTCTCAGTTGCTCACCACTCAGCAGGCCGCAGATTACTTGGGTTACTCTAGACCAACTCTCATTAAGTTACTCGAAAAGTTCGCAGTGCCTGTGAGTAAAGTAGGTCGGCATAGAAAAGTCTCGTTTGAAAACTTGGAAGTTTTACGCGTATCAATATTGAAAGATCAAGATGATTTTTTGCGAGAAATGTCAAACCTTGAACAAAAGCTGGGAAAAGATGCTTAGTCGAATCCCGGTCTTTTCTTGCCTGCCATAAGAGTATTCATTGATGCTGACTGCCTGCATAAGCTGTACCTCCGCACATTACTTCTAACACTTGCAAGCAGCGGAGATGTTCATTTTCTTTGGACAGGAGAAGTGTTTGAAGAGGCCGCCAAGAGTTTGGTCGCACGGTATCCAGAAGATACTGAAAAATTAAGACTAAAGTTCGAGTTGATCAAGAAGCACTTTTATGAAAATGAAGTGAATGGCTATGAGAGGCTAATTGGGACCTTAGGCTGCAGAGACCTAAATGACGAACATGTTTTAGCTGGTGCAATTCAAGGGAAAGCAGAGGTGCTTCTTACTTTTAATCTCCGAGATTTTCCTGAGAAATCACTTCTTGGCGTTCAAGTTATGCATCCCGATACCTTTGTAACCCTTTGGCTAGAAGCTAATCCTATAGCCGGGATTCAGGTAATTTCTAAATGGTTAGAGAGATTCGAAAACCCTCCAATTTCAGCACATAAAGCCTGTCTTCTAATTGAAAGAGTAGATTGTCCACAGCTCGCAGCTTTCATAAATAGGCACTGTGTTGAGATCAACCGTCAGATTAGATCCCTTCGATCAGGCTAGCTTAGGGTAGCAAGGTCTTGATTACTGCCCTAGGCTTAAGCCTGAAGGAAGAAGTCATGTCAAAGTTTGAAACCAGAGCAATCCACGTCGCCCAGCACCCAGATGATAAAACAGGTGGTGTTATTCCTCCTATTCATATGACCACCACCCACAAGCAAGATGGTGTTGGCAACCTACGTGAAGGCTACGAATACAATCGAGCGGCTAACCCAACTAGAACTGCCCTTCAAGAAGCATTAGCCTCACTTGAGGGTGGAAGATTTGGCATGAGCTTCTCAAGTGGTCTTGCTGCCGAAGATGCCATTATTCGAGGAGTGTTAGCACCTGGCGATCACGTAATCCTTGCGAATGATATGTATGGTGGCTCTTACCGACTATTTGCCAGAGTGCACAAGGCTTGGGGCGTTGACTTCTCGATCGTTGACCTAAATGACGATGCAGCCCTTGAGGCTGCATTCATTGAAGGTAAAACCAAGATGGTTTGGATTGAAACTCCATCTAACCCAATGATGACAATCTTTGATATTACTAAGGTTTCAGCTACTGCTCACAAGCATGGAGCAATTGCAGTTGTTGACAATACCTTTGCAACACCGTACCTTCAACGCCCGCTTGAACTAGGTGCTGACATTGTTATGCATTCAACCACTAAGTACCTAGGTGGACACAGCGATGTTCTAGGTGGTGCTGTGGTTCTAAACGATGGTGAGATGGCGAAGAAGATTGAGTTCATTCAGTTTGCTGTTGGTGCTGTGTCTTCTCCATTTGATGCTTGGCTTACACACAGATCTCTAAAGACTCTCGCTCTTCGTATGGATAGACATTGCTCTAATGGACAAGCAGTTGCCGAGTACCTAGTTACACGCAAAGACAAAGTGTCTGAAGTTTATTACCCAGGTCTAATGGATCACCCAGGTTATGATGTTGCTAGGAAGCAAATGGATGGCTTCGGTGGAATGATTTCATTCAAACTAGTTGGTGGAACTCCTGCTGCTAAGAAGTTCTGTGAGAACACAGAGTTGTTCACACTTGCTGAATCTCTTGGTGGAGTTGAATCACTGGTTAACTATCCAGCTGAGATGACTCATGCTTCGGCTAATGGAACTCCTATTGAAGTATCTGGTGACATAGTTCGACTATCGGTTGGTGTTGAACACATCAGCGATATTCTTGCTGACATCACTCAAGCTTTAGACAGGATATAAATGTCTGGTTCAGAGCAAGACAGAGTTCAAGCTATCTACGATGAGTTCGCAAAGAGCTACGATGACCACTACGCCTCTGCTGAATTTCAAGAAGAAGACTTAGCGCTTTTCAAAATCCTCTCGCCATGGATTAGAGGCAAGGTGCTAGATCTGGGTTGTGGGACTGGGCTGACCCTCACTTATAACGACATCAATAAAGATGACTACCTTGGCATTGATCCAAGCGCTGGGATGCTCACCAAACTTCAGGCTAAGTTTCCAGGTTTTGTAACTGTGAACTCCACTTTTGAACATTGGAACGAAGCTGACCAGGGCTCAAAGTTCGACAGCATTCTGGGGTTATTTGGAGCTCCGGCTTACTTTGCCAAAGAGTCATACTCCGAAGTGTTGGAACGACTAACCCCTAAGGGTCACTATTTCCTTATGTTTTATAAGCCTGGCTACTTCCCAGCCCACATTTATTCAGAGGAAGACATAGCGGCTGCTAAGGCTCGAATTGACTATGACCTGATTAATTCGACCTTCGAGACCACCTTTATATTCACCAATTACCTGGTAGCGACCAATATCCCTAAAGAGTTCCTACCCGCACGGTAACACTTGGTAACAGTGGTTTTTAAGGTCCCTAAATTAGGGCAAAATGTATTTGAAACATACTTAAAAACCTAAAGGAGTTCACAAATGGCTACATCTAAGAAATCGCTATGGCGCGGGTTTGCGGCAACTGCTGCAGTGCTATTGGCTACAACACTGGCTGCCTGTTCATCAGGAAGCGTTGCCGGAGACACAATTACCGAAGGCAAACTAACAATCGGAACAGGTAACCCTGCTTATTCACCATGGGTACTTGATGACACCCCTGAGTCAGGCGAAGGCTTCGAATCAGCAGTTGCTTATGCAGTTGCAGAGAAGCTTGGCTTTGCTAAGGAAGACGTTATCTGGGTTCGCACAACTTTCGATGAGGCTATTGCACCTGGAGCTAAGAACTTTGACTTCAACTTGCAGCAGTACTCAATCACTGAGGAGCGTAAGGCAAACATTGACTTCTCAACTCCTTACTACGAGACCTCACAGGTCATCGTGACCACAAGCTCTTCACCTGCTGCTGCTGCAACCAGCATTGCTGATTTGAAGAACTACCTAATTGGAGCTGCTACTGGAACAACATCATTCAATGCAATTCGTGATGTAATCCAGCCAACTCAGGATGCACTTGCGTTCAACTCAAACGATGACGCTAAGGCTGCTCTAACTAACGGTCAGGTTGACGCAATCGTTCTTGATCTACCAACTGCTCTATACGCATCATGCTGTGAGCTAGATGGTGGAGTTATCATCGGTCAGCTACCAACAGCTGACAAGGGTGACCAGTTCGGTCTCGTTCTTGACAAGGGTTCAAAACTAACTGCTGCAGTTAGCAAGGCTCTTGATGAACTACGCGCTGATGGCACACTTGCTGAAATCGAGGCTAAGTGGCTAACTGCGGATGCTGGAGTTCCAGTACTGGAGTAAATTAGTTCTATGAGTAAAAGCGAAGCCCGTAGGTTCAGCCCAAGTGAAATTGAGCTGGACCGACGGGCTTTCCGCTTAGCCAGGAAAAGGAAGTCAACACTTGTTGCTTTTCTGAGCACAGTTGCCTTTGCTGTGATCGCTTGGTTCTCTTTAGTGAACTCACCGGGCTGGCCAAGAGTTGAGCAGAGTTTCTTCAACTGGGAAACAGCCGTTGCAGCTTTCCCAGCAGTTATTGATGGATTGCTGCTAAATCTTCGAGTGTTGTTATTCTCAGCCATTGGAGTTCTAGTCTTTGGGCTAACTCTTGCTTTACTTAGAACACTTCGTTC
>JBMOFL010000046.1:0-5610 GCA_049314335.1 Rhodoluna sp.
CCGTGCTTGATGTTTGCATAGCGAGCTAGGACGAAGAGTAGATCGCTTAGACGGTTTAGGTACTTCACAGCGGTCAAGCTAATTCCGCCAGTAGTTTGACCCTTCTTACCAGGCTCTGTGCCGTGCTCTTCGATTGCGTGCCAGGTTGCACGTTCTGCTCTTCTGACAACTGTTCTGGCAAGGTGAAGGCCAGCTGCTAGTCCTGATCCACCAGGGATGATGAAAGAGTCTAGTTTTTCAAGTTCTGCGTTGTATTTGTCGATGGCTAGTTCTAGCGCATCCACCCAAACAGCATCTACACGCAGTGGCTCGTATTCGTAGTGCTCATTTAGTGGGTTTGATAGGTCAGCACCCAGGTCAAACAAGTCATTTTGAATCTGGGACAGCAGGTCTAGGGTTTCTTGGTCGAACTCGTTTTGCGCTAATGCAACTGCCACACCAATGGCGGAGTTAGCTTCATCAACATCAGCATAGGCTTCGATTCTCGGGTCTGTCTTACGGACTCTGCTGAAGTTAGATAGGCCAGTAAGCCCCTCATCGCCGGTTCTTGTGTATATCTTCGTTAGTTTTACCATGCTCTAAGTTTAGGCTTGTTAGATGCTGTTATTGTTGCCTCCGAGTGAAACCAAGAAGATTGGTGGCACAAACCTAACGATCGAGCAGGTCCATCTCAGTTATGGCCAGTTAAACGAAGCCAGAGACCTCGTACTTGATGCCCTGTTGAAGGTTTGTAAGAACAAAGCTGAGGCTACTAGGGTTCTAAAACTTAGCGCAAAGCAACTAGGGGACAGGGAACTAAACCTAGCAATTAGGCAAGCACCAACCATGCCTGCTTTTGAACGCTATGGCGGGACTTTGTATAAAGCCATAGGTGTGGATTCTTTCACTAAGCGTGAGATAGAACACATGCGAGAGAAAGTGCTGATTCAGAGCGCTCTATTTGGTCTAATCTCAGCAACCGATCGTATTCCTTGGTACAGACTCTCCGCTAACACGGCTCTACCTAAAGCAAACCTCAAGAAGATTTGGCAAGAACATTCAGGTGCTGCATTTGCACGGTTGGTGGACATGCCAATCATCGATTTGCGGTCAAAGGCTTATGTTGATTTAGCGCCTATACCAGAACATCTAGATTCGTACTGGGTTGAAGTTGTGGCAGAGAATGCAAAGGGGCAAAGACGAGCTTTGAACCACTTCAACAAAACAGCCAAAGGTGAACTGGTTGGAGCATTTGTTAGAGCGAAGTCTGCGCCAAGAACACTTACGCAGCTCAAAGCAGTGGCCAAGAAAGCTGGTCTAGGGTTGGAAGTCGAAGGAAAGACTATCTACCTAGTCACCAGTGAAGTGATCAGGGCAAGATGAAGGTTTCCAGAGTAAATGGCTGAAAAAAGAGTTAGAACTACCTTCGATAAGGTAAGGCTCGCACTGAGAATAATTGGAATTGTTTGCGCACTTATTCCAATTATTGGATATCTGGTTTTTGCAGTGGCATTTAATAGTATTCAAGTAGTCACAGACTACGAAAAACTTACTAGAACGGTGGTAGACGACTGGGCCTACCAGCTCACCGCGTTCACGTTACCTATCGCAAATTTTGGCTGGACTTACCTGTTGCCATTTTTCTTTCTGATAACTACTTTTGACATAATCGTCGCAGTCCGCAGACAACTTGATAAGCCCCTCTACTAGACCTAGGAAAGCTCTTTCCTCCTAAAGCACCCTGGTGCGTGGTCGTTCACGAAACCGGTTGCCTGCATCAATGCATACATGGTTGTTGACCCAACAAAACTAAAACCTAGTTTCTTTAACTGTTTACTTAGGGCATCTGATTCAGGGGTAGTGGCTCGCCACTCGAAACCTTTAGAAGAGCTTTTTCGTTTTGATTTAGGAGGAGCAAAACTCCAAACAATCTCGCTAATGCTCTCACCTTGTTTCTCAAGATCTACTACGAGTTGGGCATTCTTTACGGTGCTGATGATTTTGGCCCTGTTTCTAATGATTCCTGAATCAAGCATCAACTTCTCAATGTGATTTTCTTGAAGTTTGGCTACTTTCGAGTAGTCAAAGCCATGGAAGGCCTTGCGAAAGTTTTCACGCCTTTTGAGTATTGTGATCCAAGACAGCCCCGCTTGAAAACCTTCCAGAGATATGCGTTCAAACATCTCTTGGTCACCAGTTGCTGGAACACCCCACTCTTGGTCATGGTATTGAACGTAAAGTTCATCTGTTCCTGCCCACCTACATCGAACTAAACCATCATTGTGTTTTAGGGTGAACTCGGTCATTCCGTAGCTTCTATTCCTTCAAGCTTTAGAAGTATTCGTTTAGTTGGTAGACCCTTACCACCTGAATAGCCAGTTATCTTCCCACTGGACCCCAAAACTCTATGGCAACCAACAGCTAGTGGAATTGGGTTAGAGCCGACCGCGCCACCTACTGCTCTAGCAGCTAAAGGTTTGCCTATAGCCTCAGCGATGTCTTTATAAGTCTTGACCTGACCAAACTTGATCTTTTGAATTTCTTTCCAAACCGCGCGTTGAAAATCTGTTCCGCTTGAAATGTCCATGGGGAAAGTGAATTTAGTAAGTTTTCCGGCAAAGTATTTCTCAAGCTCTGCTTTGGCCTGTTTTAGCAATGGACTATTGCTGTCTAAGACTTTGGCTCCAGCAACCGCAATATCAATAGCGGTCACTTTTCCGCCTGCTTCAAACACTCTAACTATTCCGATTGGGGTCTTGAATGCAATTAGATTCTGGTTAGTTGTCTTCACAAGTCGAGAATACCCAATATGTAAAGAACCCGGTTATCCATGATTCGAGGTGGATAACCGGGTTCTTGGATGGAACTTGATGACTACATTAACTCGAACATCTTTCCGGCTTTGGAAAGGCTCTTTCGAAGTGTCTGCTCCAGTTCATCAAACTCCGGCTGACCAATGGTCAACGGTGGAGCTAGTTGAACTACAGGGTCGCCACGGTCGTCTGAGCGGCAATACAAGCCGTTGTCATATAGATCGTGAGACAGGAACTGACGCAGTAGCTTCTCTGATTCCATATCGTTGAAGGTTTCTTTAGTGTCCTTATCGCGAACTAGTTCGATTGCGTAGAAGTAACCCGCACCACGAACATCACCAACAATTGGCAGATCTTTTAGCTTCTCTAAGGTCTTCTTGAAAGCCGCTTCGTTGCGGGCAACGTTGCCAACTAGGTCTTCCTCATCGAAGATGTCTAGGTTTTCAAGAGCCACAGCACAAGCCACTGGGTGAGCGGCGAATGTGTAACCGTGAGCGAAGATGTTGGTGCCTTGCTTGAAAGGCTCAAACAGCTTCTCAGTCAGCATTAGAGCACCAAGCGGCTGATATGCAGAGGTAATTCCCTTTGCGCAGACCAGCATATCTGGCTCTAAACCATATCTTTCTGAAGCAAACATGGTTCCAATACGACCGAACCCATCAATGGTTTCATCCGCTACCAACAAAACGTCATACTTATCGCATATTTCGCGAACACGCTTGAAGTATGAAGGTGGGGAAGTGAAACAACCACCGGAGTTCTGAACTGGCTCAATGAAGAACGCAGCCACTGTGTCTGGGTCTTCGAACAGGATCATTTCTTCGACTCTGTCCGCTGCCCATAGAGCAAAGGCTTCTTCATTCGGGAAGTCATCCTGTGCTCTGTACCAGTTGGTGTTTGGAACTCTGAAGGTGCTTGGAACTAGAGGTTCAAACATCTTCTTCATAGATGGGATACCTGTCAATGACAAAGCACCGTGTGATGTGCCATGGTAGGCAACAGCACGGGTAAGTACTTTGTGCTTTGTTGGCTTACCAGTCATTTTGAAGTACTGTTTGGCCAGTTTCCAGGCAGTCTCGTTAGCTTCGCCACCACCGGTGGTAAAGAAAACTCGACTTAGGTTTTTAGGCGCATACGAAAGTATGCGCTCTGATAGTTCGATAGCAGGCTCGTGTGCGTGTGACCAGAGCGGGAAGTAATCTAACTTCTTCATCTGCTTTGCAGCTGCTTCAGCTAACCTTTCACGACCGTGGCCAACGTTGACAGCAAACAGTGATGAGATTCCATCAAAGTATTTCTTGCCATTGATGTCCCAGAAGTGATGTCCCTCAGCTTTGGTGATGATGGGCATATCTGATTTCTGGAATGGGCTGTGACGGGTGAAGTGCAAAAACAAGTTATCTTTTGCAGCTTTTTGTAGCATTGCCGGGGTTGCTTCTTTACCTGCTCTACGAGCGTCAAGAAGCGGAGTGGCGTGGTCGGCTGTTGCTTTGGCCTGCTTTTTAGCAGGAGCCTTATCTCGCTTAATAGCTGAGACAAGCTTTCGGGCTATGCTCTCCTTGATTGCCATTTGATATCACTCTTTACATTTTGTTTGTGTTTCATTTTTGAACTGCCGATTGGCAATCCACTTCGAGTATCGGAAGATACCCAAACCTATTTCGCTATCTAACACCCCAGTTATAGAACTGCTTGTGGAGCTTGAGATATACAAAGGTCTCCGTTGAGATCACCTCTGGCAGTGATCTGATCTTTGTGTTGAGAACATCGATGAGGTCTTGGTCGTTTTCCACGACAACTTCAACCAGGATGTCAAAAGAACCCGCGGTCATAACCACGTAGTCTGCCTCAGGCATTGCTGAGAGTTTGTTAGCCAAGCCAGTCATATCTCCACTGCAACGAATACCAATCATGGCTTGACGGTAGAAACCCAACTGCAGAGGGTCGGTTACTGCTACCACCTGCATCACTCCAGTTTCCTGAAGCTTTTGCATTCGTTGGCGAACGGCAGCTTCGCTGAGACCAACTGCTTTGGCAATCTCGCTGTAAGGCTTGCGGCCGTCAGTCTGAAGCTGCTCGATGATCTCCTTTGAGATGTCATCGAGAACCGAAGCTTTAGCTCTGTCTGTTCTGGCCATAGTGCGATTTTGGCACACTTTTTGCCAATACGGTCCTGAAATCGCAGGAAATTTACCTTTTTGGTATAGATTCCGTACCATTTGGGCCTTTTTACCTACGGATTGGTTCTATAACTTTCTGCTGTAATAGTCTTTAGACATTAGAAACAACGAATGTTTACCCCTTTATAAGGCTCGAAGGAGAGTTTTCAAATGGCACAGGAACTAAAAAACTTCATTAACGGCAACCATGTTGCGGCCAAGTCAGGCGAGACACTAGACATCATCAACCCGGCTAACGGCGAAGTTTATGCAACATCTCCGGTTTCAAACGAGAGCGATGTTGACTCTGCTTATAAGGCAGCAGACAAAGCTTTTGAGACTTGGAGTCAAACCACTCCTTCAGAGCGCCAGTTAGCCCTATTCAGAATCGCTGATGCTCTAGAGGCACGTGCTGAAGAGATGGCTGATGTTGAATCTCGTAACACAGGTAAGCCAAGAAGCACACTTGTTGAGTACGAAGTAATGGTTTCAGTTGATCAGATTCGCTTCTTTGCAGGTGCTGCTAGAAACCTAGAAGGTAGAGCAACTGCTGAGTATGCCAAAGACCACACCTCTTCAATTAGAAGAGAACCAATCGGTGTAATCGGTCAAGTAACTCCATGGAACTATCCACTAAACATGGCTACCTGGAAATTTGC
>JBMOFL010000047.1:0-5582 GCA_049314335.1 Rhodoluna sp.
CCCGCCGATGTCTTTAGGGCGAAGTAAGAGGCTAAAAACACTTGCTACTTAGGTTCAAATAGTTGTTTTTTTAGGCTTCGATCTTTAGATCCGGTAAAAAGACCTGCATTGGCCCTATGTATTAGCCCCAGACCTGAGAATTACCTGTCCCCAAAAGGTTTGTTAGCCTTAGAGAAGGGGCAAAGCACCTAGTATTCTTTACCTAGGTAAATAATCACAACTATTGGAGATCAATGTTCAGCCTGTCAAAAGTAAGTCTTGCTAACCGTTCAGTGGTAGCACTGCTCACAGTTATTCTCGCCGTATTCGGCTTTGTGTCTGTAGGTTCACTCAAGCAGGAACTATTCCCGTCCCTTGAGTTCCCTCAGGCTGCTATCGTAACCACTTACCCTGGAGCATCTCCTGAGGTTATGGACACCCAGGTCAGTCGAGTAATTGAATCTTCAGTTGAGACACTAGACGGTGTAACCACCACTTCCTCCACCAGCCAGAGCAGTCTTTCAACTGTTCGAGTTACCTTTGATTTTGGAATCACCTCAGCAAAAGTAACTGAGTCTCTAAACACAGCTCTAGATTCAGTGAAGGCTACACTTCCAACCGGTGCTACTGCCCGAGTGATTAGCGGTGGGCTAGGAAACATTCCAGTTATGGTGCTAAGCGTTGCATCTAACTCAGGAGATAACACTGAGATTTCTAAGCTTCTTCCAGATATCGCTCCAACATTGTTCAAGAAGGTTCCTGGAGTTAAGGATGTTCAGGTTGGCGGTATTCGCGAATACCGCGTCAACATGAAGCTAAATGCACCTCTAATGGCTGCTAACGGTATATCCACTCAAAGCATCTCTAACGCTCTAAAGACAAACGGTTTTGTTCTTCCAGCAGGAACTCTTCAAGATCAAGAAGGTCAGATCACCGTTCAGGTTGGCACACCAGTGGAATCAATCGCTGCCCTAAAGTCTTTACCTCTCACAGCAGGTAGCAATCCAGGAATGCCAAGTCTTGGTCGAGTGCTAACCATTGGAGATATTGCGAATGTAACCTATGAGCTTGCTCCCGTTACCTCAATCTCTAGAGTTGATGGCAAGCCATCACTAGCTATCGCAATTACTAAGACTCAGGATGGCAACACGGTTTCTATCTCCAAGGGCATCAAGCCTCTTGAAGAAGAACTAGCTACCAAGCTTGGTGGCGATGTGACAATCAAAGAAACTTTCAACCAGGCACCATTCGTTGAGAAGTCAATCTCTGACCTAGTCAAAGAAGGACTTCTTGGTCTTACCTTTGCAATCTTGATTATCTTGGTGTTCCTAAGATCTTGGCGATCAACGCTGGTAACGGCAATCTCAATCCCAACATCTCTATTGGTTGCCTTCATTGGCCTATCAGGGTTCGGTTATTCACTAAACCTCTTTACCCTTAGCGCTCTGACCATTGCTATTGGTCGTGTGGTGGATGACTCCATTGTGGTTATTGAAAACATTAACCGCCACCTTGCCTACGGCGAGAAAAAGGTTGAAGCAATCTTGAACTCTGTCAAGGAAGTAGCTGGAGCTATTACGGCAGCTACTCTCACTACCGTTGCTGTGTTCCTGCCTATCGCTGTTGTTGGTGGCCTTGTTGGTCAGTTGTTCAGACCGTTTGCACTTACCTTCGCTCTGGCACTTATCGCTTCACTATTTGTTTCTCTAACCATCGTTCCTGTGATCGCCTACTGGTTCCTAAAGACTCCAGTGGTTGAAGCAGGTATGACTGAAGCACAGGCTAAGAAGTTTGCAGCTATTGCTCGTAAGGAAGAGGAAGAGCACGAGAAGAAGTCAATTCTTCAGCGTCTATACATTCCAGTTCTAACCAGTACACAGAAGCGTCCAGTTATCACTCTGGTGGCCTCTGGTCTAGTAATCATCTTCACCTTTGGTCTAGTTCCATTCATCAAGACCAACTTCATTGGAAGCTCAGGTTCAACAACATTCAGCATCAACCAGGCTGTGCCACTAGGTGCTTCTCTTGAAGAGAAGGCTCTTGCTGCCGAAGGTGTTGAGAAGCTTCTACTAGATAGCGGTGACACCGTTGCAGTTACCACCACCATTGGTGGAACCGGTGATAGCCGAGTTGCTTTTGGTCAGTCAGCTGGTGGAATACAGATTCAGGTCTCAACTAAAGAGTCAGTCAATGGCGATGCCTTCCAAGCCAAGATGCAGAAACTATTCGATGCAGATGCATCACTTGGAAAAGTTAGCTTCGAATCAGGTCAGTCATTTGGTTCAAGTGGAACTATCGACGTAACTGTTACTGCCAAGACTGATGAGCAGCTGCGTGCTGGTATCAAGAAGGTTCAGGATGCTCTAGAGGGAAAGATTGACAACGTCTCTCCTGACATTGTCACTACGTTGAGTGAAAAGCAGAGAACTCTTAAGGTAACTGTTGATCGTCTTGCTGCTACTCGTGTTGGTCTCAGTGAGATTGCTGTGTCAACTATTGTTTCTAGCGCTATGAGCCCGCAGAGTGTTGGAACTGTCAACATTGATAACAAGCAGACCGACATCTACATCAAGTCTGAAAATGTTCCAGCTACCGTGGCTCAGGTTAAGGCAATCCGGATTCCAACCTTCATGGGTGCAGTGCCACTGACCCAACTTGCCAAGGTTGAACTGGTCTCTGTGCCTACCAAGATCACAACCCAGGATGGAGATCGTGCAGCAACAGTTTCACTAACTCCAGACAAGGATGCAAGCCTTGGTGCTATCACCATGCAGATTGCTGAGAAGGTTGATGCTCTTACAGACAAAATGCCAGCAGGAACCACACTGCTGCCTATCGGTGGAGTTTCAGCAGACCAGGCCGAATCATTTAGCCAGTTGCTACTAGCGCTACTTGCAGCTATCGCAATTGTTTACCTCATCATGGTTGCAACCTTTAGAAGCTTGGCTCAGCCACTAGTTCTTCTAGTGTCAATTCCATTCGCTGCTACCGGTGCATTCGTTGCTCTTCTAGCAACTAACACTGCTCTTGGCCTTCCAGCCTTGATCGGTATGTTGCTGCTAGTTGGAATCGTTGTTACTAACGCAATTGTTCTTATCGACTTGATCAACCAGTACCGAACCCAAGGTATGCCATTTGAAGAGGCGATTATCAATGGAGCTCGTCAGAGACTACGCCCTATCTTGATGACAGCTTTAGCTACCATCGGAGCTCTATCTCCGCTGGCTCTTGGCTTCACCGGTTCTGGTGGATTCATCTCACAGCCTCTAGGAGTAGTTGTTATCGGTGGTCTGTTCTCTTCAACAATCCTTACCTTGGTTATCGTTCCAGTTCTATACCGCCTAGTTGAGGGTAGAAAAGAACGTAAGGCTAACAAGAAGATTGCTAAGGCTGAAAAGAAGCCAACTGCTAAGGCAGTTGTTACCAAGACTGCTGCGAAGCCTGTCGCTAAGAAGCCAGCAACCAAGGCTGCTCCAAAGCGCAAGCCAACAGCCAAGAGCGCTTAGCCCTAAGAGTAAACTAGACAGAGCCTTCCGATGTCGGGGGCTCTGTTTAGTTTGAAGGAACAATGAACATACCTGAATACCTAGTCTGGATTGACTGCGAGATGACAGGGCTCAACCCTGAAACAGAATGCCTAGTTGAGATAGCTGCAGTTATCACTGACTTTGATCTAAATGTTCTAGACGAAGGTATCGATTTAGTAATCAAGCCACGCGAAGGCACAGTTGAAGCCATGGGTGACTATGTTCGCAAGATGCACACTGACTCGGGACTTATCACTGAATTCGCTTCTGGTATTGATTTAGCAGATGCTGAAGCTCAGGTATTGGAATACATCAAGAAATACATTCCTAATGCTAAGACCGCTCCTCTAGCCGGTAACACTATAGGCACAGATCGCATGTTCATCTCTAGGTACATGCCTGCTCTAGATGATCACCTTCATTACAGAAACATCGATGTTTCAACCATCAAGGAACTATCTAAGCGTTGGTATCCAAGGGCCTATTTCCAAGCCCCTAAGAAAGATGGCGGTCATAGAGCCCTAGCCGATATCCTTGAATCTATTGAAGAGCTCAAGTATTACCGCAAGAGCGTATTCGTTGAGGGCCCTGGCCCTTCCATAGAAGAGGCTCAGGCTCTGGCGGATGGCATCAAGACTGATAAACTTTAGAAGTTGATTTCGGAGTAATCTGAAAAACACATGGTGGGTATAGCTCAGCTGGTAGAGCGCCTGGTTGTGGTCCAGGATGTCGCGGGTTCAAGTCCCGTTACTCACCCCAGATAAAAAACCCGAGGTTATTAGCCTCGGGTTTTTCATTTTAAGAATTACTGATTTGCTCTTTCCAGAACTAGTTCTCTAACACGAGCAGCATCTGCTTGGCCCTTCATGGCTTGCATAACTGCACCAATAACTGCTCCTGCTGCTTGAAGTTTTCCTTCACGGATCTTCTCAAGCACATCTGGTTGCTTAGCCAGTGCTTCATCGATAGCAGCAATTAGAGCACCATCGTCAGAGACAACTTCAAGGTTTCTTGAAGCAACAATCTCTGTAGGTGAACCTTCTCCTGCTAACACAGCCGAAAGAACTTCACGAGCAATGCGGTCATTGATCTTGCCTGACTCAACTAGGGTTGCAATCTCTGCTACCTGTGCTGGAGTGATGTTCATCTCTGAAACATCTTTATCTTCAGAGTTAGCAATACGAGCAATCTCACCTGAATACCACTTACGAGCAGCCTGAGGCTTAGCTCCCGCTGCTACTGCTTCTTCGATGAAGTCCATGAGCCCTGCGTTAACAACATCTCTGAATTCCATCTCAGCGAAGTTCCACTCCCCTGCTAGACGCTTACGTCTATCAGCTGGGTTCTCTGGAAGTAGCGCTCTTAGCTTTTCGATTAGTTCACTTGATGGCTCAACAGGAACTAGATCTGGTTCTGGGAAGTAACGGTAGTCATCAGCATCAGACTTAGGTCGTCCTGAACTTGTTGAACCCTTGTCTTCATGCCAGTGTCTAGTTTCCTGGGTGATTGTTCCACCTGCAGAAAGAATTGCTGCTTGTCTTTGAATTTCGTATCTGACTGCACGTTCGATAGATCTAAGAGAGTTAACGTTCTTAGTCTCAGTTCTGGTACCAAGCTTTTCTTGACCGTGCGGTCTAATCGAAACGTTGGCATCACAGCGAACGTTTCCACGTTCCATACGAGCATCACTAACACCAAGAGCCTTAACAATCTCTCTGATTGATCGCACATAAGCAGCTGCAAGTTCCGGAGCTTCTGCTCCTGCACCAAAGACTGGTCTGGTAACAATCTCAACTAGTGGAACACCAGCACGGTTGTAATCAACTAGAGAGTACTCAGCACCTTGGATACGACCAGTGGCACCGCCGATGTGAGTCAGCTTTCCAGCATCTTCTTCCATGTGTGCTCGTTCAATCAAGACGGTGAACTTGTTACCTGAAGGAACTTCAACATCTAGTTGACCATCGAATGCGATTGGGTCTCTGAACTGTGAGGTCTGGTAGTTCTTAGCTAGATCTGGATAGAAGTAGTTCTTTCTTGAGAACCCACCAGATGGTGTGATCTGGCAACCAAGAG
>JBMOFL010000048.1:0-5456 GCA_049314335.1 Rhodoluna sp.
GGTAGGTCTGCAGACCTAGAGTGTTGAAGCCAATACGAGCAAGCTGGTCTAGACCAGATTCTTCTTGGCCTAGGGATGCTAGAAGTTCATTAGCTTCTTCAGGAGAAAGGTCAATCAGCTCTGACTCAACCTTGGCATCTAAGAACACAGCTTCTGCAGGAGCAACAAGGTCTGCTAACTGCTTGCGCTTAGATACATCACTAAGGACCGACTCATCAACGTTGAAGACATAAAGAATAGGTTTAGCAGTTAGTAGACCTAGCTCTTTTATAGGCAGCAAATCAATAGTTGAGATAGATAAAGGCTTACCTGCATTTAGGAACTCAAGAGCCTGGTCAACTGTGTCAAGCACAGCTGGTTCAACCTTCTTGCCCTTAACTTCTTTTTCAATTCTTACTCTTGCTTTATCTAAGGTTTCTAGATCAGCAAGGATTAGCTCTGTGTTGATGGTTTCAATATCGCTCGATGCATCGACCTTGCCATCAACGTGAATAACATCAGGATCAACAAATCCTCTAACTACCTGGGCAATAGCATCTGCTTCACGAATGTTGGCTAGGAACTTGTTGCCTAGACCTTCACCCAATGATGCACCCTTAACAATTCCGGCGATGTCAACAAAGGACACTGGAGCAGGTAGTAGCTTTTCGCTTCCGAAGATGTCCGCAAGCTTTTGCAGTCGTGGGTCTGGAAGGTTCACAACACCGATGTTAGGTTCAATGGTTGCGAAGGGGTAGTTCGCTGCCAACACATTGTTCTTAGTTAGGGCGTTGAAGAGAGTTGATTTGCCGACGTTTGGTAGTCCGACGATACCGATTGTTAGAGCCATTCAAGCAAGTTTACTTGGCTCAAGGCTTTGTCTTGGCCTTAGGTTAGATTGAAGCATGCCTTTAAATTTCACAGCCATAGACTTTGAGACCGCTAATGGGTCTTCTGCTAGTCCCTGTGCTGTTGGGTTAGTAAAAGTGGTTGAAGGTCAGATAGTTGATACCTTCTCTACTTTGATAAAGCCTCCTTACCCAAATGATTGGTTTGCCACAGGCAACATCGGGGTTCATGGCATCAACCCTGAAGATGTTGTGGATGCTCCTACCTGGGCTGAAGCTTTAGAGCAGATGCTTAGCTTTATCGGTATGGATGACCTGATTGCTCATAATGCCAGCTTTGACATGGGGGTTCTGAGATTGAGTGCTGCCCTGATTGAGGCTGAACTGCCAGATCTTAGATATGGCTGTTCACTGATCATGGCTCGAAAGACCTATAACTTAGAGAGTTATCGGTTGAACCAGGTGGCTTATGCCATAGGTCACGAGGAGTTTGACCACCATGATGCCCTTGCTGATAGCGATGCCTGCGCCAGGATAGTTATCCATATGGCTGACAGGCATGGGGTTTCTAGCCTTGATGAATTGGCTGAACTAACCAATCACAAGATCAAGAGCCTTAAGCCGGAATCAGCCTAAATCTAGGCATTTGTTATACTTTTGAGAGTTAGCCGACAGTGTCGTTTGCTCTAATTAGCCAGAAACATTGGGCATCTAATAAATACGAGTGAGTAGGAGAAACACATGTCGCAGAGCCATTTTGGTGCTCCTGTTGTGACCCTGACTCCTGCCCCCACGCTAGACAGAACTTACTTCGTAACCAATCTCAATAACGGTGGAGTTAACCGTGCAGAAAATGTTCGTGAGGAACTAGCTGGTAAAGGTATCAACGTATCTCGTGGTCTAACCCTTGCCAATATTCATGCCCCAGGTGTAGTTCCTATCGGGAACGCTGATACAAGTGTTTTAGATCGAACCGGTTCATCTTTCCTAGTTCCGCTATGGGTGGAAGGTAGCCTTCGTGTTTCAACAACAATCGTTGACAAGCATGGCACCACTACCAAAGTAAATGAATCTCCTCGATCGCTTAGCGAAGAAGACTGGCAGAAAGTTGTTAATCTAACTGAAACTGAGGTTAGAAACACTGGAGCTAAGTGGCTAGTTATCGCTGGTGCTCTACCTACATACACTTCAACCGGTGTCTATGTTGATCTGCAGCCAATCTTTGATTCGATGAAAACTATGGGAGTGAAAGTTGCCCTCGACACTTCAGGTGAACCTCTTTCATATTGGGCACGTAAGGGCTGTGCTAACGTCATCAAGCCAAATGCTGAAGAACTAGCATCTGCTGTTGGTAGAGAACTATCTACTGTTGGTGATGTTGTTGATGCTGCTCGTGAACTTTGTAAGCACGGGATTGAAGTTGTGCTTGCTTCTATGGGAGCAGATGGAATGATTGCTGTGACTAGAGAAGGTCACTGGGCAGCTAGAACTCCACCGGTTAAAGTCATCAACACTGTTGGTGCGGGAGATGCAACCCTTGCCGGCTTCCTATCTGCTGTTGTTTCTAATCCAGTAGCTGATGGTGAGGAAGATTACGGTGTTGGCTTCAATGTTCCTCTTGGTGTGCAGACCGCTGTTCGCTGGGGAGCTATTGCCGTTACCCAACCAACCTCAGGTCTTGAGAACCTAGATAACATGCCGCCAGCAACAGTTGATTCTGAACCAGACCTAAATGTTCCACTCGAAGAAATAGCCAAACCATAGGAGTACTAAAGTGCCAGTAGCAACACCTGATCAATACGCAGAAATGATTGACCGCGCTAAGAAAGGTGGATTTGCTTACCCTGCTATTAACGTATCTAGTTCACAAACAGTTAACGCTGTTCTGCAGGGACTAACTGAGGCTGGCTCTGATGGCATCCTTCAGGTAACAACAGGTGGCGGTGATTACTGGTCAGGTTCATCTGTAAAGCACATGGCAACCGGTGCTGCAGCGATGGCTAACTTCGTAAGAGAAGTTGCTAAGAACTACCCAATCACAGTTGGTATCCATACCGACCACTGCTCAAAGCCTCACCTAGAGACCTTCCTGCTTCCTCTACTTGAACTAAGCAAGGAAAGAGTTCGTAACCACCAGGAACCACTCTTCAACTCACAGATGTGGGATGGTTCAGCCGTCTCTCTAACTGAGAACCTACAGATCTCTAAAGATCTTCTAGCTCAGACTAAGAACCTAGGCATCATCTTGGAAGTTGAAATTGGTGTTGTTGGTGGCGAAGAAGATGGCGTTGAGGGTGGTGAAGGTGAACACCTTTACTCAACTATTGAAGATGGTTTACTAACTGCTGAAGCTCTAGGCCTAGGCGAAAACGGTAGATACCTAACTGCTCTTACCTTTGGTAACGTCCACGGTGTATACAAGGCAGGAAACGTAGTTCTTCGCCCTGAACTACTAAATGACATTCAGCGCGCAGTTGGTGACAAGTATGGCAAGGACATGCCATTTGATCTCGTCTTCCACGGTGGCTCTGGTTCAACTCCTCAAGAGATTGCCGATGCAGTTCGCTTTGGTGTTGTGAAGATGAACATCGACACTGACACCCAGTATGCATTCACCAGGTCTATCGCAGGTCACATGCTCTCTAACTACGACAAGGTCCTAAAAGTAGATGGCGAAGTAGGAGACAAGAAGGCTTATGACCCACGTGCCTGGGGCAAGGTGGCTGAAGCTGATATGGCTAAGCGTGTTGTTCTTGCTACTCAAGAGTTGGGTTCAGCCTCTAAATCAATGAGCTTGTAATTGTCATCTGTAAGCCCTTTCTATGACAACGGGAGTCCCCGTTTCAAAGGTGCTTATAAGAACAATGAAATGCATGGCTTTTGGGAGTTCTTTAGAAAAGATGGCTCTCTCATGAGATCAGGTTCTTTTGATGAGGGCAAGCAAACTGGTGTTTGGAAAACCTTTGACAGAACAGGAAAGCTCGTCAAGGAAACGAACTTTAGTTAGTGCGTGTCTGAGCTTCTCTTCTGCTTATTACTGGTGTCTTCACCAGCAGCCTTGAGATCTTTTCTTAGTTCCTTAGGAAGTGAGAACTGCACATCTTCTTCAGCGGTCTGCACGATGTCAACATCGCCATAGCCACGCTCTGCAAGGTAGGCAAGCACTTCATCAACTAGAACCTCAGGAACGCTAGCTCCTGATGTGACTCCAACAGTTGATACGCCTTCAAACCATTCTTCTTTGATCTCAGTTGCATAGTCAACTCGGTATGAAGCCTTAGCTCCTGCCTCAAGTGCAACTTCAACTAATCTCACAGTATTAGAAGAGTTAGCAGAACCAACCACAATAACTAATTCAGCATCTAGGGCAACCTTCTTGATTGCTACCTGTCTGTTCTGTGTTGCATAACAAATGTCATCGCTAGGTGGGTTTTGAAGAGTTGGGAATCTCTCTCTGAGAGCTTCAACTGTTTCATAAGTTTCATCAACTGAAAGAGTGGTCTGCGATAACCAGATAACTTTCTCTGGGTCTCTAACAGTTACGTTTAGGATTCCATGACGACCATCAACGAGCTGAACGTGATCTGGTGCTTCTCCGGCAGTTCCTTCAACTTCTTCGTGACCTTCGTGACCGATTAGAAGAATGTCATAATCTTCGCTCGCAAATCTTTGTACTTCTCTGTGCACCTTGGTGACCAGTGGACAGGTTGCATCAATGGTGTTTAGGTTTCTCTCTTCAGATGCCTTCACTACAGCTGGGCTAACTCCGTGAGCCGAGAAGACCAGGATGCTGCCTTCAGGAACTTCATCAACCTCATTGACGAAGATTGCTCCACGACGCTCAAGGCTGGAAACCACGTGCTTGTTGTGGACGATCTCCTTACGCACATAGACAGGAGAACCATGAAGGTCTAGAGCCTTTTCAACAGCTATAACGGCTCGGTCCACTCCAGCGCAGTAACCACGGGGAGCAGCCAAAAGAACTCGCTTAGCCGGAGCTTTAAGTCCTAGGTCGGAAGTATTCTGGGAGATAGACACAAGCCAAGTCTAAACCAGTGAAAGGGCAGAGCCGATGAACGAGCAAATCGCCATAGGTAAAGACCCAGATCATCCCTTCACGGTCCAGCAACTAAGCGAAAGAGTCGCTAATGCGGTCAAGGGTTGGGGTAATGCTTGGGTTGAAGGCGAAATAATCAAGTTCCAAGCCAAAGCCGGAGGCCATGCATATCCCCAGCTAAGAGATCTAGCCACTGGCTCAACACTCTCACTAGTTATCTTCAACGGAGTTCTAGTTTCAGCTGGTGAGGAGTTCAAAGATGGTGACCGTGTTCTAGTTTCAGGAAACATGGACTACTACGTAGCTAGGGGAACACTAAGCCTCAAAGTCTCCTCTATAAAGAAGGTTGGCCTTGGCGTTCTAATGGCTGAGATTGAAGCCAGAAGAGCAAAGATTTATGCAGAAGGTCTGGCTGATCCTTCAAAGAAGAAGCCGCTTCCCTTCTTGCCGGGAGTAATTGGTCTAATAACTGCTGAGAATTCAGATGCAGAAAAAGATGTCAGACAGAACGTTCTACTCAGATGGCCAGAAGCTGTTATCAAGATGGCTAACGTATCTGTTCAAGGTGCTGA
>JBMOFL010000049.1:0-5393 GCA_049314335.1 Rhodoluna sp.
TACCAATTCCACCCAACCGGTCTTGCCGGTCTCGGAATTCTTCTAAGTGAAGCAGCTCGTGGTGAAGGTGCGATTCTGCGTAACGCTTCAGGTGAGCGCTTCATGGAAAGATATGCTCCAACTATCAAGGACTTAGCTCCTCGTGACATGGTTGCCCGCGCCATGGCTAATGAAGTTCGTGAAGGCAGAGGAGCAGGTCCCCACAAGGACTATGTTCTTCTAGACCTTACTCACCTAGAGCCTGCTGTTATCGATGCCAAGCTTCCTGACATTACCGAGTTCGCTAGAACCTACCTAGGTGTTGAGCCTTATACCGAGCCTGTTCCAGTATTCCCAACTGCTCACTATGCAATGGGTGGAATTCCTACCAACATCAAGGCAGAAGTACTTAGAGATAACGACACCGTTGTGCCTGGTCTTTATGCTGCTGGTGAATGTGCCTGTGTATCAGTGCACGGAGCTAACCGTCTAGGAACTAACTCACTACTTGACATCAACGTCTTCGGTAAACGTGCAGGTATCTATGCAGTTGAGTATGCCAAGGATGCCAAGTTTGTTGATGTTCCTGAAGATGCAGTTGCTGAGACTGTAAAACTCATTGAACACATGCGTAATGCTCGTGGCACTGAAAAGATTGCGGTTATCCGTAAAGAACTTCAGGACACCATGGATAAGAATGCGCAAGTTTACAGAACTGAAGAATCTTTGAATGAAGCTTTAGACAAGATCAAAGAGCTTCGTAAGAGATATGAAAACATTCAGGTTCAAGACCGCGGTCAAAGATTTAACACTGATCTTCTTGAAGCTATCGAACTTGGTTTCTTACTTGACCTTGCTGAAGTTCTTGCCTTCACTGCACGTGAAAGACGTGAGAGTAGAGGCGGTCACTACCGTGAAGATTTCGAAACTAGAGACGATGAGAAGTTCATGGTGCACTCAATGGCCTATAAAGCAGGAGATGAGATCACTATTGATTGGAAGCCTGTCGTAATCACCAACTACCCGCCAATGGAGCGTAAGTACTAATGAGCACAACTGTTGAAGCAACCAAAGAGATAGCCCCTATCCCTTCCTTTACCGTCACCTTGATGGTTCGTCGTTTTGATCCAGAGAACGATGATGAGCCTAAGTGGCAAGACTTTGATGTGACCATGTTCGGTACCGACCGTGTTCTTGATGCTCTGCACAAGATCAAGTGGGAAATCGATGGAAGCCTAACCTTTAGACGTTCATGTGCTCACGGTGTTTGTGGTTCCGATGCAATGCGTATTAACGGTAGAAACCGTTTAGCTTGTAAGACTTTGATTAAGGACCTAGACATTTCTCAACCTATTTATGTAGAGCCAATCAAGGGTCTCAAAGTTGAAAAAGATCTAGTAGTAGATATGGAACCTTTCTACCAGGCCTATAGAGATGTGAAGCCTTTCCTTATTGCTTCAGATCAGCCAGCGGCAGAGCGTATCCAGTCCCCTGAAGATCGCGCACGTTTTGAAGACACCACCAAGTGCATCCTTTGCGCTGCCTGTACTACTTCTTGCCCGGTGTTCTGGACAGACAACCAGTACTTTGGTCCTGCGGCTATCGTGAATGCTCACCGCTTTATCTTTGACTCAAGAGATGAAGCAGCTGAGGTTCGCCTTGATATCTTGAATGATAAAGAAGGTGTCTGGCGTTGCCGCACTACCTTCAACTGCACCGAAGCTTGCCCTCGAGGTATTGAAGTTACTAAGGCTATTGCTGAAGTTAAGCAAGCCGTTCTTCGCGGCCGCAGATAATCTCCTGAGAGTTATCTAAAAGTAACTCAAATAGTCAACGGCCTTCAACCTGTCCTGTTTATTCTTGAACCATGTCTGAATCACACAACTGCTCCTCAGCTGAGGCCACCGAGCCTAAACAATCTCTCCTTGGCCTTAGCCGAAGAAACTTCTTAGCTAGTTTCGCAATAGCAGCAGGGTCGATAGGACTCACCTCAATTGCTAATAGCGCTCAAGCTGCCTCTAAGAAATACAAGGTTTGTGCCACTAAGGACATTAAAGTTGGCGGAGCAAGCTCCTTCCGTATTTCTACCCCTAAGAAAATGATGGTGCTTATTACTCAGCCTAAGAAGGGTGTGTTCAGAGCATTCGATCAGCGTTGCACACATGATGGCTATGCTGTGAACTCAATCGAAGGCAAGAATCTTATCTGTCAGGCACACGGAGCCCTGTTTAGCATGGACAACGGTTCGGTCCAGCGCGGTCCTGCTCGACGAGCTCTAACTAAGTTCGCCGTTACCGTGGAAAAGAATTCTGTTTTCGTAACTATAAAGAGCTAAGTTCTTTAGCAAAACCAGGAATCAAAGCTGGTGACGCAGATAGTGAAGTTACACCAAATTCAATAAACATTTTTGCTGATTCAATATCACTTGCTGCCTCACCACAAATACCAATTGGCTTTCCAGCCTCCACACATGCCTGAGTCACCCTTTGAATTAGTTCAATAACTTGAGGTTCTCTAACTGCTGATACAGCTAGTGGTGAATGATGTCTATCTTGATTCAAGGTGTATTGAGTTAAATCATTTGTCCCAATACTCAAGAAATCAACGATGCTAACAATCTCTGTCAAAACTTGAGGCTCACAAACCTCAGGCACCTCAATCATTACTCCAACTGTGTGTAGTCCTAGTTTCTTAGCCATGCTCACAAACTCTTTAGCCTGATCCGCTGTTGAAACCATAGGCGCCATTACCCAAAGCTTTGCCTCTGGATAGTTTTGTTGTGCCAGAGCTAAAGCAGTTAGTTGCGTAATCAAAGCTTCAGGATTGGCCAGAAGAGCTTGGAAACCACGATTGGCATACTTACCTGTTTGGCTAAGTTTTAGAAAAGGTAAAGGCTTATCGGTATCTAGATCTAGTACCCGAACTATCACTACCTGGTTCGGAAACTGATCCAGCAGTCTCGAGTACTCAAGCACCTGAGTTTCTAGCGAAGGTGCCGCCTTCTCCCCCAGAAACAGAAGTTCTGTTCTAAACAGCCCAACACCTTCAGCACCAAAAGCAATAGCTGCAGCACCTTCAGAGCTAGAACCTAAGTTTGCATACAACTTGACTGGAAGGTCCAATTCAGAAACAGAGACGTGAGTCTCTGGAAAGTTAGTGGAAAGAGCTCTTGCATATTGCTCAAGTTCTGACTCATCAGGCCTAACTAAAACCTGCCCACTGGAAGAGTCCACAATTACCTCATCGTCAACATTTACAAATTCAGTTCCACTGGCGGAAACTACTGTTGGTAAGTTCATTCCTCGAGCCAATATAGATGTGTGTGAAGTTGGACTTCCTAGACTTGTCACCAAACCAGCAATTGCACTCTTCTGTAGTTTCACCATTTCTAGTGGACCAATATTGTCTGTTACTAAAACAAAAGGCTCGGTAGGCCAGCTCAAATCTTCTTTACCAACCAGCTTGTCTAAGACTCTCTCACCCAACTCAGTGATATCAGCTGATCGTTCAGCAAAGTATTCGCCCAATTGTGCTAAAGCGCTAGCTGCCGCTTTGAATGCTCCGCTCACAGCTCTCTGCGAGTTAGCTCCATCGGCCAATCGAACTTTAATGCTTTCCATCAACGAGGTGTCTTCAAGAACTAGTTTTAGGGCATCGAGGATATCTGCAGACTCTGATTCTGTGTTAGCTCTGGCCAGATCAATCTCTTGAGCAACATCTGCCAAGGCGGCCTTAATGGCTAATAGCCCCCGGTTCGATCCTGCAGTGTCACTATCCCATGGCACATATCTGTCTGACTTATAAATGAACGCTTTGGCAATGGCCACGCCGTTACCAACACCAGCTCCAACTAATACTCGTTCGCTCACCTGACAAGTCTAAGATGACCTTAAACTTGTCCCATGCCAACTAACCTCTCAGTCGTAACCATCAACGTCAATGGTGTAAGAGCCGCCTTCAAGAAAGGCTTTGCCGAATGGGTTATCGAGCACTCCCCTGATGTGATAGCCCTTCAGGAGGTCAGAGCAGAAACCACTGATCTAGAAGAGATCTTCAAAGCTATTGAAGAACAGCAGAACGATGGCACTAAGTGGCACATCCTTCATGACAACGCCTCAGCTAAAGGACGAGCAGGTGTGGCTGTAATCTCCAAGCTGCCAGCAGCTGCCTTTAGAACTAACCTGGGTCCAAAAACTTTTGACAGTGCTGGCCGATGGCTAGAGGTTGATTTCAAAATCAAGACTAAGACCGTGACTGTAATCAGCACCTATGTGCACTCAGGGGAGGTTGATACCCCTAAGCAAGTTGAGAAATACAAGTTCCTAGATGCAATGACCAAAAGAATGGCGGAACTAAGAAAAGAAGATGGTTTGACAGTTGTTGTTGGCGATCTCAACGTTGGTCACACAGAACTTGATATCAAGAACTGGAAGGGAAACCTCAAGAATGCCGGCTTCCTTCCTGAAGAGCGCGCATACTTTGATACCTGGATGCATAAGCAAGGTTGGGTTGATCTAGGTCGGGCTGCCCACCCAGAAGTCCCTGGACCATACACTTGGTGGAGCTACAGAGGTCAAGCCTTTGATACCGATACCGGCTGGAGAATTGACTACCAGATAGCAACTCCAAAGCTAGCCAAAGTGGCTTCTAACTATCTAGTTCATAGAGCAGCTAGCTACGACACTCGATTTACTGACCATTCCCCTGTCGTTGTTGAGTACGCTATCTAACATGACTGGCAAAGCGAATCTTCTAAGCGGCATGCAGCCGAGCGCATCTTCTCTGCATCTAGGTAACTATCTAGGAGCCTTAGTCAACTGGGTCAACATGCAGAGAGATTTCAATGCCTTCTACGTCATTGTTGATCTGCACGCCATCACAGTGCCTCAAGACCCTCAGGAACTTAGAACTAACACGCGAAGAACTGCTGCTCAATATATTGCTGCAGGTATCAACCCTCAGGATTCTGCGCTATTCGTGCAAAGCCATGTTCCAGCTCACGCTGAACTAGCTTGGGTGCTTAACTGCATTACAGGTTTTGGTGAAGCAAGTCGCATGACCCAGTTCAAGGACAAGTCACAAAAAGCAGGAAGTGATTCAGCTTCGGTTGGACTTTTCACTTACCCAATCCTTCAGGCAGCAGACATTCTTCTTTACCAACCAAAGGCTGTTCCAGTTGGTGAAGACCAAAGACAGCACCTTGAACTAACTAGAGATCTAGCAGAGCGCTTCAACTCAAGGTTTGGTCAAACCTTCACAATCCCTGAAGCTCACATCCTCAAAGAGACTGCGAAGATCTATGACCTGCAGAACCCAACAGCAAAGATGTCTAAATCAGCTCAAGACCCTAAAGGCCTAGTGAACCTAATGGATGATGATTCAACCATTATGAAGAAGATCAAGAGCGCTGTTAC
>JBMOFL010000050.1:0-5275 GCA_049314335.1 Rhodoluna sp.
TAGCAGATGCAATCAGAACCCCAAACATTCCCATTGAAGTGATCTCTGTTGAAGCAAAACCTTCAACCAGAAGACCAGCTGCTCCATTCACAACTTCAACCTTGCAGCAGGAAGCATCTCGTAAGTTAAGACTTTCTGCAAAGCAAACAATGGATGTTGCTCAATCCCTCTACCAAGAGGGTTACATCACTTATATGAGAACTGACTCACCAACACTTTCGTCTCAAGCAATCACCGCAGCCAGAACTCAAGCTAAAGAAATGTTTGGTGAAGAGTTTGTCGCGAGTGCACCGCGTGTCTATCAAGGTAAGAACAAGAACGCTCAGGAAGCTCACGAAGCTATCCGTCCAGCTGGAGAAGTATTTAAGAAGCCAAGTGAATTGCAAGGTGAACTGTCGGGCAGAGCCTTTGATCTCTATGACCTTATTTGGAAGAGAACCATTGCTAGCCAAATGCAAGATGCCAAGGTATCAACTACCACTGCCAAGATTGCTATCTTCCCGCTACCAAATGGTGACCGTGCAGAGTTCACAGCCAGTGGAACTGTAGTTACTTTTAGAGGCTTCATGGCAGCTTATGAAGAAAGCCAAGACGAGAGCCGCAACGAGGACGAATCTACAGAGAAGGAAAGTAAACTTCCTAATCTTGAAGTTGGTCAGAAACTCAAGGTTCTAGAGGTAAATGCTAAAAACCACCAGACTTCACCACCGCCTAGATACACCGAAGCGAGCTTGGTCAAGGCTTTGGAAGAAGAGGGCATCGGTAGACCTTCAACATATGCTGCGATTATCAGCAACATCTTGAACAAGGGCTATGTTGTAAAGCGCGGCCAAGCACTAGTTCCAGAATGGATTGCCTTCACTGTAATTCGTTTCCTTGAGCAAAATGTATCTCGACTAGTTGACTACGCATTCACAGCTCGTATGGAAGAGGACCTAGACGAAATTGCTAACGGCAACATCGATCGAAGTGTTTGGCTCAAGCAGTTCTACTTCGGTGCAGGAGATAACCCAGGCCTACACAGTGTTGTTGAAAACATTGGTGACATTGATCCGAAAGCGCTGAACTCACTTGACTTAGGCGATGGCATTACCCTTCGTACCGGTAAGTACGGCCCTTACATGGAAATCTACATCGAGCCTAACGCTGAGGGTGCTGATGAAAATGGTCGCAGGATTATCAACATTCCTGAAGGGCTAGCACCAGATGAATTGACGCTAGCTAAAGCCCATGAGCTAATTGAAGCACCAATACTTCAGGATCGAATTCTTGGAACTGATCCAGCAACAGGTCACAATATTTTATTTAAGGACGGACGCTACGGACCTTATGTTTTGATTGACGACCCTGAGGCAGTTAAGCCAAAGACAGCTTCTTTGTTCAAAACAATGTCTGCAGATTCGATTGACCTGGACATCGCTCTTAGGCTTTTGGCTCTGCCGAGAGTTATTGGTCAAGACCCAGAGACTGAAATCGACATCACCGCTCAGAACGGTAAGTTCGGTCCTTACCTACTGAAAGGTAAAGAGTCTAGAAGCCTACAAGCTGAAGACCAGATCTTCGATCTTGATCTTCCTGGCGCACTGGAGATCTTTGCTCAGCCTAAGTACGGAGGCCGCAGAACAGCAGCGACTCCGCTGAAGGAATTCGGCGAAGACCCAGCCGCTAAGACTAATGTGGTGGCTAAATCTGGCCAGTTCGGACTTTACGTAACCGACGGTGTGCTAAATGCGACTGTGCCCAAGGACGAACCTTTGGATGAGTTGACTTCTGAACGAGCGTTCGAATTGCTTGCAATTAGAAGAGAGAAGCTAGGTCTTGAGCCTGGCGTAGCAGCACCTAAAGCTTCAAAGGCTGGTAGACGTGCAACAGCTCCAGCTCGAACAGTGAAAAAGGGTGCAGCTAAGAAGAAGAAAGCCGACTAATGTCCGGTCTCTTTATTTCTTTTGAAGGTATTGATGGTGTTGGCAAATCAACCCAAGCAGACCTTTTAGAGTCATGGCTCACTGCACAAAACAAGGATGTAGTTCGAACCCTTGAACCAGGTGGAACCGATGTTGGCATTGAAATCAGAAAGATTCTTCTTCACCACAAAGGTGACCTAGCTCCTAGAGCAGAAGCGGCACTTTTTGCAGCTGATAGAGCGCACCACGTCGCTAGCAAGATACGTCCAGCGCTTGAGCTTGGAAAGATTGTCATTACTGATCGTTACTTTGACTCCTCTGTCGCATACCAAGGTGCAGGTCGAGATTTATCTAGAACTGAAGTTAGAGATCTTTCTCTTTGGGCTGTTGGCGGTTTGCTACCAGATCTGACAGTGCTACTAGATCTGCCAGCCGAAGAAGCAAGAGCTAGAAGGAACACCTCTGGAACTGAACCTGACCGGTTAGAAAAAGAGAAAACAGAATTCTTTGAAACTGTTCGGGCAGCTTACCTGGATTTAGCAGAAGCAGAGCCAGAGCGCTTTCTAGTTGTTGATGCATCAGTCACTGTTGACCAAATGCAGGAGATTATTCGCGAACGAGTTGCTGGGCTTATCTAAGTAAAATGCTCACTCCACCAAAAGTTTTTCGGGATGTTGTTTCTCAACCAGAAGCAGTGAGTGCTCTGCTTGGTGAAATAAATCGTGAAGGCAAAGATGTTCATCATGCTTGGTTGTTCACTGGACCGCCAGGATCAGGAAGATCTCAGCTAGCCCTTGCCTTTGCAGCAGCATTGCTGTGTTCAGAAGGTGGTTGTGGTGCTTGTAATTCTTGCCAGATGATTCAGTCTCGCAATCATCCGGATGTTCAAGTGCTAAACACTGAAAGAGTGTTGATAAGCATCGATGAGGTAACTGAGTTCATTGAGAAATCGATTCAAATGCCTGCTATTGGCAAGTACAGGGTAATGGTGATCGAAGACGCCGATCGAATGTCAGAGCGAACTAGCAACCTACTTTTGAAATCCCTTGAAGAGCCGCCTAAGGGCACAATCTGGATGATCTGTGCACCAAGTGAAGCAGATTTGCTACCAACCATTCGTTCTCGTGTACGTCGGGTGCAGCTGAAAGTCCCAACTGTTGATGCTGTTGCTCAACTCCTGGTGGAAAAGTATGGAATAGCTTCTGACCTAGCCCAAAACAGTGCATCTCAAGCACAGAGCCATGTTGGTATGGCCAGAAGATTGGCTACTAATGCTGGTGCTAGAGAGAGAAGAACTCAAGCACTCAAAGCAGTTCTCTCAATAACGGACATTCCTTCCGCCATGTATGTTTCAGAAACTTTAGCTAAGTTGGCTGAAAGCGATGGAGCTCAACTAACTGCTGAACAAGATGAGGCCGAACGCAAAGAACTTCTCATTTCCTTAGGCGTTAGTGAGGAAAGCAAACTCAACCCAAGTTCAAGAGCACAGTTGAAGCGCCTAGAAGAGTCTCAGAAGAGAAGAGCAACTAGATCTAAACGAGATGGCTTAGACAGAATACTTATCGACCTTATGGGTCTTTATAGAGACGTGTTAGCAGTTCAACTTGGCACCGGGGGTCCGTTGATAAATGTTGACCTGGTCGAAGAGATAACAAAACTTGCTAACGAAAGCACTCAAGCTCAAAGTATTCATAACATTGAGCAAATAGAGAAAACTCGTTACCGCATGGATCGCAACGTCAAGGACACTTATCTTTTGGACTCTTTGGCGGTCAGCTTTAGAAGGAAGGCTTCAAAATGAGTCGTTTCAATAACATCGTGTTATCACTAAGCATCACCGCAGGTCTAGTGGCCGGAGGAGTCATTGCCTACCCGATCATCTTTCAAGAGCAACAAACTCCTCAAGCTACTCCACAGCCGACCCTGACTTCAGCATCTCTCGAAGAGTTCTATGCACAGACTCCCGTATGGAGTGACTGTGAAGGAACTAACACTGAGGCCAGATGTGGCTTCATTCAAGTTCCTTTGAACTGGAGCAAGCCCGAGCAAGGAGCTATCAAGATTGCTGTTGCCGTAAATCCAGCAGCTAATCCAGAGAGCGCTCCATACCTATTGATGAACCCAGGCGGTCCTGGCTCAAGTGGTAGGGAATGGGTGACAGAGTACATAAGTTCATTAGGTACAGATGAACTTAGGTCTGAATACAACATCGTTGGCTTTGACCCTAGGGGAGTGGGCAAGAGCACCGCTATCAAATGCTTCGATGATGAGGGCATGAGCAAACTTCTTTATGATTCCTCGAATTACGAATCAGGTAGCAAGGAAGATTTAGATTATTCAAAAGCCATTATCAAATCTTTTGGAGCTGCCTGCCTGAAAAACACCGGAGACCTACTTGGACACGTAGATACCTCTTCTGCTGCAAAAGACATGGACATTATTAGAGCAGTTCTTGGTAGTGAAAAACTCAACTACCTAGGTTTCTCCTATGGAACCTTACTTGGCGCTACTTATGCCAGCTTCTTCCCTGAAAATGTAGGACGATTCGTCCTTGATGGTGTGGTTGATCCAACATCTTCACCTGAGCAGGACTCAATCAACCAGCTTGTCGGTTTCGAATCAGCGATGCGCGCATATCTCAATGACTGCATTCAAAATGTATCTTACTGTCCTTTCAAGGGCTTGACTGTGGATGAGGCTATGGATAAAGTCGGCACTGACTTTTTAGCTGTTTTAGAAAAGAAGCCAACTTATACATCGGAGAAAAACAGAAAACTAACACTGAGCTCCGGTTTCACTGGAATGATTTCAGCTCTCTACTCAGAGAACTCATGGCAGTACCTTACCCAAGCATTCAACGAATTCTTTGATAAGAAGAAATCTGACGGACGCGTATTCTTAGTTCTCGCCGATTCCTACTTTTCCTATGATGCAGGTCTAGGCAAATTTGAAAACAACAACAACGAAGCCTTCAAAGCCATCACTTGCATTGATGGACGTGAGTCAAACAAGCAGGAAGACATGCTTGCCCAGAATGAGCTTGTGAAAAAGACCAGCAAAGTTTTTGGTCGTTACTGGCAATACGGTGGACTTGCTTGCAATGAATGGCCTTTCGATGTGGTCCAAGGACCTAAGGACTATTCAGCCAAGGGTGCACCAACCATGCTGGTTGTAGGAACAACCAATGATCCTGCTACTCCTTATTCTCAGGCTAAAGAGTTTTCCAACAACGTTTTGGCTAATGGCCACTTACTCACATACGATGGAGAAGGACACACAGCCTATGGTTCTTCCAATGAATGTGTCGCTAACACAGTCGATGATTTCCTGATCAATGGCAAACTACCTAAAAAAGAAAAGACCTGCTAGGC
>JBMOFL010000051.1:0-5074 GCA_049314335.1 Rhodoluna sp.
AGCCCGGACGTTCCTCGTTAGCTTTCGCTACCGCGACCGTCTAGCCGACCCTTCCTCCTCAAGAGTAATAGAGAAGCCTGATGCTAGAAAGGCCTAAAGGTGCTCGGTTTGATTGATTACGGTAATCTCAGCCGCTTCATCGCCCCAGAACCTGATGATGCTGATTGAGCAAGGAGCGATGCTAGTGCGCCAGTACGCTGGCCAGCTAGCGTCAATAGCCTTCTTGATGAAGCCTCTGATAGGCATGACGTGGGCTACCACAACAACGGTTTTACCCTCATGTTTATCTAGTATTTCTGAGATTCCCTTGTTGACTCGAAGATCAAATTCTTCCAGAGACTCCCCACCTCCGGGTGGCGAAATCCTGACATCGCCTCGCCATTGGTCATAGAGTGCAGGCCAGTTGGCCGCTACTTCTTGATTGGTGTGTCCATCCCAATCTCCAAACGCAATTTCAGCAATGTCATCATGTGTCTCAACTTCGATACCCAATTTCGACGCGATAATCGAGGCGGTCTCACGTGCTCGAGCGATGGGTGAACTTACTACAACACTGGGTACCACAACTTTCGCGTAAGGACCTATAGAGCCAACAGCTGACAGTGCATCAGCTACTCTACTTGCGTCGTCTTTACCTACCTCTGATAGTTGCGGGTCCTCACCACCTCGACCAGAAATGCGGTGGGTCTCAGTGAGAATTGTTCGACCGTGACGAACCAGAATGACTGTGGTTAGTTTCTTGGAAACGTTTCTAGGTGCCCTGACCGAACTCGGTAGTTCTGGGTTGTATTCAAGATCACCGGCAACAGTTTTAGCCGAAGATGTGACCACATCAATTGTCGAGGTATCAGGTGAGCCTATATATTTTCTAATGGTGCTCTTTTCGGCATCCATAGCTTCGTTAGCGAGCGAATCAGCTTTGCCGTTCTGTTCGCGTGGAATCCATTCGAATTTAACTGTTCTAGAACCAATGGCTGCTTTCATGGCTAAAGCCAGATCCTGCATGCCTTCGTTCTTGACTTTCCAACGACCTGACATTTGTTCGACAACGAGCTTGCTATCCATTCGTACAAGAACAGAAGCGTCAGGAGCAATTTCATTAGCGACTTCAATTGCTGCAAGCACAGCTCGATATTCAGCAACATTGTTTGTGGCTACACCAATGAAGAGAGCTATTTCAGCCAACACTGAACCGCTTGCAGAATCAATTAGTACAGCACCAGAACCAGCAGGCCCAGGATTACCTCTTGAGCCTCCATCGGCTTCAATAACTATGGAATGATTCATCGAACAATAATTGCTAAACACTCAGGGCAAGAGCCAGTCTCGTCTTCAGCTAGTGCTGAAAGAGAATCAATTGTGCTTGCTGTTAGGCCCATGCGGCATGCTGAGCAGGATCGATTTTGTACTTGACCAACGGCGATTTGCTTCGCAGCTAGGTTCTTATACTTTTCTAGAACGTCAGCAGGAACCTTGGAAACTAAAGTCTCTCTATCAGCGGTTAGTTTTCTACCCCGAGTTTTCAGATCATCAACTTGACCCTGAATAGACTCTTGCAAACCGTTTACTTCGCTAGCTAACTGTTCACGCAGATCGGAGACAGTCTTGAGCTCTGCTTCCGCTTTCTCTAAGCGCTCTAGCACTTCCAACTCGACTTCTTCAAGTTCATCCTTGCGGCGAGTGAGGGACTCAACTTCAGACTGCATTGCTTGAGCATCTTTAGGAGATGAAGTGTTCTTTAGTCGCTCCACATCTCTTGCAATGCGTTCTTCAACTAACCGTAAGTTGTCATCGGCCTTACGCGCTTCCATTGTTATATTCTCAAAAATGGTTCTGGCGGCCAGTACATCACCTGATGCTTCCGACAGCTTTGCTGACGCATCGGAGAGCTCTTTTGAACTAATGGCTTTGGAAATCTCGTTCTTGATTTGCTCAATCTCCAAATCAACTTGGGACAGCTTAAGTAGTGCCGATTGACCTGCTATATCTAGTTTCATGAGTTGTCTTTCGGCTTATTCATAAGGAATTCAAAAACATCAGTTCTTAGGTCACAGATTTCGAAATTAATATCTGGAACAGAGGACTGCAGTTGCCCTTTAGCAGTCTCTAACCAAACAAATTCCGCTGCCCAGTGTGAGATGTCGACTAGAGCGAAGGCAACTCCCTTAGCTTTAGCTAATTCAAGAACCTCTTGGGCTCTGTGATGCCTCAGATCTGAAGTTATGTAAACGTCTGCGCCGGAATCAAGTGCTTGCTCAAGATAAGAGTCACCAGCTCCCGCACATAGCGCAATCTTTTGTACTTGAGTGTTGAACTCGCCAGCAACTCGAACCCCGGTTGCAGTTGGAGGCAGGATGCTATTCAACATGGATGCTAATTCACCTAGAGACACTTTGTTTTTCAGCGAGCCAACTTGTCCAATACCCAGTGTTTCGGAAATAGGTGCAAGAGGTTTTGAGTCAACTAAACCTAGGGCCTTCGCTAGCACGGCGGATGTGCCATAATCTACTGAATCGGCGTTGGTGTGTGCTGAGTAAAGTGCAATGTCCGCCCTAATCAGTTCACTAATGATTGAACCTTTTGAACTGTCTTCAGCAACGCTGGTAACACCCCTAAGCATCAGAGGATGGTGGGCAAGTATGAGATCTGCGCTGATACTCTTTGCATACTCGACAACATCTTTTGTAACATCAACCGTTAGTAAAACGGTCCGAACTGTTTTAGAGCTTGACCCGGACACTAAACCAACAACATCCCATTCCTCAGCGAGGTTAGTAGGCCAAAGCTTCTCGAAACTGGAAACTAGTTGCTTAACGGTGGCTGCCATTACTCGGTGCCAACGAAGATGTCGTTCAGTTGCTCACGTCTTGATTCCAAAGCCAAAACTTCGCGCTCTTGCTTCTTGATCTGTGGAATTCGAATTACGTAAGTCAAAACCATTCCGGCCAGAACGGTAAAGACAAATCCGATTGCAGAAGCAGCAATACCTGAGATGCCAACAAGAACCATGGAACTTGCAAAACCCATAAAGCCAAAGCCCAAAAGATTAACAGGAATCAGCGCAACAGCAGCTACCAAAGTAATGATCCAGATTATGAGCGAGAGAACATTGAACTTCTTGTATAAGCCATACGATCTGGAGAGTGAAAGCTCGTGATAGGCCTGTCTTCTGATAGAAACATCAGCGGCCATGATGCCAATCCAGCCTGCAGAAAGCGAAGCCACCAAAACAAAGACATTTGTCAGATACTCGACCTCTTGGGTTCGAGGCTGCTGAGCAAACAGCACCAACAAAGCGAACGTTAAGACGAAGGTAATCAGTGTTGCAGCAACTCGACCCTTCAGTCTGAACAATGCCTCAAGTTCAAGAGAGGCAGTGCGTGCGGAAAGCATCGCTGCAAACACGATTGCGATTGCAGTTCCACTAGTGAGCGCTCCAATTGTCCACCCAGGCAAGATTGCGATAGCCTCCTGAACTGTTCCTAGTCCAACGCCAACACTCAATGAACCAAGCCAGAAAATAGCTGCTAGCCCGACAAGAGCCGGCACAACGAAACTAGCGAACAACACGGCAGAGAAGACTTTGTATCCACGCACTCTCATTGGGATAGCTTTTGAAAGATTAGGTGCAATAGCAAACCACAGCGTTAGGTTTACCATCAGAATTAAAGCGACTCCGGCTAGTGCTTCCATAGAGATGAAGTTTTTACTGCCAGCAGTGGTGAATGCGAGACCCTGAGCAGGAACAGCGATAAGGCTCTCAGCTACCAAGGCGAAGGCAAGCAACGACATGACTAACTGGATGATTCTGGCAGCGTAACCTCTTACAACCACAAGAAGAGTTACAACAAGGAGCAGAACAAGTTGAACCGCTAGGCCAACTGTCAGATCAATCCCACCGAAGTTGGCTAAAGATTGCTGGAAATCTGGCAACCTGTTGATCGAACCGTTCATGAAGAATGTGAAGCTGGCGATGATGATAGCCGTGATTACGATTCTGGAAACGAAGGTCACTGTTTGTGGGATTGCATTACCCCAAACACCAAATGCCGATCTTGAAATAATTGATGTCGAAAGGCCACTTCTCTTGCCTGCTATAGCTGCAAGTGCAATCAACAATCCCGAAGCCAAGTAGCCGACGCTCAAGACAATTGCCACTGCAAATGCGGAAAGCCCCATACCAATTAACGCCCACACTAGAAGCAGTGGAACTGCCGTGGCTGAAGCACCGAGCCAAACCAAAACCTGGGACAGTGGGCCTCTGTTCCTGTGTTCGTCGGAAGGAATCAAAACGTTGCTCTCAGTCGGAGCCAAAAGTTGAATTCGTTTACTTTCGATTTCTTCTAAAGCCGTTAGCTCCTCTTCAGCCGCTGCTGCAGCCAATAGCATTTCGAATTCGGTGGCTGATTCTGATCCCACTGGAGCAAGTTCAACGACAGCCTCTTCGACCACTGGATCTTCAACTACTGCTGTAGGAACAACTTCTGGCTGAATGACAGGTTCTTGTACCTCAGGCTGACTGAACCAAGAAAAGGTTTGCTCTTCAGGCTTTTGAGCTGGCTCGGCCTGCTCAACGACTGTTTCGACCACTGGAGTGGAAGGTGAAGGATTCAGCCAGGTGAATGTCTGCGGTTGAGCAACGATTTGAGGTTCGACTTCGACAACCGGCTGGACGGCTTCTGGTTCTGGGTTAACAACTGGAGCAACTTCTGGTCTTACTTCAGGATCGTTTGCAGGCACTACGCCTAGATAACGGTTAAGAGCGGCTTGAGCTTCTGGAGAACCATTGGCCTGCATGCTGGCCACCCAGTTGGCTTCTTCGGTTGCTTCTTGGGCTTTGAGCGCTTCTTGGGCAACCAAAAGCTCCATCACGGCTTCAACACCTGAACGGGAGGCCATAGCTTGGTTCACTCGCGCTTCCAATTCTCCGTCCGATAGCGAACGCCGAATTGGTGGCTGAAAGTTGCTGGAATCCATAGGCAAATCTTACCGTTGAGTCTTAACTCATGCCTCTAGGTCGAGGTAGTCGAAAAGTGGGCCCTACCGGGCTCGAACCGATGACATCCACGGTGTA
>JBMOFL010000052.1:0-4977 GCA_049314335.1 Rhodoluna sp.
TGCTTGGAACAGTTCTTCTGGTTATCGGTTACGGTCTTTATGAACTGTTTGTTGATACCGATCTTGAGGTACCAGTTTGGCTTGAAGTTAAAGACCTAGATGATCTAAAGTCCAAACTAATCGGTGTAGTCGTTGCGATTATTGCCGTTATCTTTGTTGGTGTATTTGTTGATACAGACCGAGCAGACGAAGTAGTTGCCTATGGTTTAGGTGCAGGAGCTATGGTCACAGGACTCGCAATCTTTGCCTATGCAACTAAGAAGCCTGGTAACCCTAAGAAGTAGGGCAATTCCACTCACACCTTTTCTGCACAGGTAACCATAAACTAAGGGCTATGCGAGCATTCCGTAGATTTATGACTAGAGCCCTACTTTTGGGTATTGCAGCTTTCCTAATCGTTCCTATGGTGATTCCATTTGAATCCAGTGGCACTCTTACCAATGTTGAAGCTGCTGGCAACGGGGAAGAGTTTGCCGAAGTAAATGGACTTCAAGTCCACATCGCCAGAGAAGAATATTCAGGTACCAGTAAGGCAGATGTGCCACTATTCATACTCCTTCATGGCTTTGGTGCCAGCACCCACTCATGGCGCTTTGTGATGAAGTCTTTGAGCACTCAAGGCGATGTCCTCGCATATGACCGACCTGCCTTTGGTTACACCGAACGTCCAACTAGTTGGACTGGAACGAACCCTTATGGCTTTGAAGGTAACTTTGAACTTATATCGGCACTGATTGAGAAGTACGGTAAAGGACAAGAGATTATTCTTGGGGGCCATTCTGCTGGTGGCCAGATAGCTGGAGAATATGCCAGATTGAACCCAACTAAGGTTCAACGCTTGATACTTGTTGACCCAGCAATTCTTACAACCGGTACTGGAAGCTCTTGGATCAACTCTCTAAAGGTTATTCCTCAGGTAGATCGCCTAGGGCCATTCCTGGTCAGGGGAGTAGCTTCTAGTGGCAAAGACCTGCTGCAAAGAAGTTATTTCGATAAGACTCAGCTAACTGATGAAGTTGCTGAAGGCTATTTCAAGCCTCTTCAAATTAAGGGTTGGGAAAAAGCGTTCTGGGAATTCTCCACAGCACCTAGAGAAAGCAAGCTCGCTCAAAATCTAACCTCTATCTCTCAGCCAACACTTCTAATCACAGGTAAATACGATGTGGTGGTTCCAACTGCTGACACAGAAAAGCTAGCGACAATTATCAAGAACAACCAGTTAGTCATCGTTGATAAGAGCGGACACCTTCCTCAAGAAGAACAGCCTGGTATCTTTGCTGATGCTGTCATCAAATGGGTAAAAGCAACAAAGCGTCCATAACAGGCGCATAAAGCAGAAGTTGGAGTTAAACTCTGGCTCTCTCTGAGGTAGCGTTAGAGCATGACTCTAAAAGATATTGAACTAGTAATGCTCGATGGATCAACCAAGACTTTTGGTGATGTTCAAGGCAAAGTGACCATGGTTGTCAACGTTGCATCCCGATGTGGCCTAAGCCCACAGTATGAAACTCTTGAAGCCATGCAGAAGAAATATAAAGACAAGGGCTTCACTGTTATCGGTGTGCCATCCAACCAGTTCTTTCAAGAACTTAAGTCTTCAGATGACATTTCAGAGTACTGCTCAACCACTTGGGGAGTAACCTTCCCTATGACCGAGAAGGCAAAGCTAAACGGTAAGAACGCTCACCCTCTATATAAAGAGTTAACTAAGGCTGAAGATGCCGAAGGTAATGCTGGCAATGTGAAGTGGAACTTCGAGAAGTTTCTAGTTCTAGCTAACGGCGAAGTAATGCGCTTTAGACCAACTACTAAGCCTGATGCTGCTCCAATCATTGAAGCAATCGAAGCCAATCTAGCTAAATAGATCTAGTTCGTTCCTGTTAGAAAACTTACTTCCTCAGAACTCAGAGCCACGCTCTGCATTAGAGCAGTTAGCTGTTCAACTGTTCTTCCTGAAGCAATAGGAACAGTTACACCCGTCTGATTTCTTAGCCATTCAAGAGCTACAGCCGTGTTTGATACTGAGTGTCTTTGAGCAATCTCTTCTACTCGTCGTAGCAGAGCAAAGTTTTCTGCATTGGCGTAGTTGTTACCTACAGCCACTGCGCGAGCAGAATCAACAGTTTGACCTTCTTTGTATTTACCCGAGAGGAAGCCGCTGCCAAGAGTTGAATAAGGCAGACCGGAGATGCCAAAGTCTTGAACAGACTTAGCGCTATCTGATTCATAAGGTTCTCTGGCAACCATGCTGTATCTGTTCTGTAATGCGATGTACTTTGCAAAGCCATTTGCTTCACTGATTCTTAGGGCCTCAGCTAGTCGATAGTGTGTGTAGTTGGAAGCTGCGATGTAACGAACCTTGCCAGAAACAACAAGTTCATTGAAAGCACCAAGAGTCTCTTCGAGATCAGTTTCTAAGTCATCCCCGTGGGCATAGTAGATGTCGATGTAATCGGTTTTTAGTCTTCGAAGGCTATCTTCACAAGCTAACGCGATGTTTGTAGCGCTAAGTCCTTTGCGAGTTTCAAGGAAAGCAACTTTAGTTGCGATAACAACCTGGTCTCTTTTCCCGTTGGACTGCAACCAGTTACCGATAACTGTTTCGCTTTCGCCACCAACGTTGCCCTCTTTCCAGGCAGAGTAAACGTCAGCTGAATCAACGAAGTTACCGCCATGCTCAACGAAGTGATTGAGCAGTTCAAATGATTGAGCTTGATCTGCCGTCCAGCCGAACACGTTTCCACCAAAGCAAAGGTCTGAAACATTCAGTTCAGTTTGAGGCAGAGTGAGCACTACTTCTTTGACCTGGTCTTGATTAGAGATGCAACGGTAGCGATTGTGATGGTTACCAAAATCACACCGAGAGAAAGGTTGGTGCTGATCTCAGGTAGACCTTCGAAGTGCTTTCCACCGTTAATGAAAGGCAATTCGTTTTCGTGTAGCGCATGGATTACTAGCTTGATACCAATCCAAGCGAGGATTACCGAAAGACCTAGACCTAGGTATACAAGTCTGTTCAGCAGTCCACTCAGTAAGAAGAACAGGTGGCGAAGACCAAGTAGAGCGAATGCATTGGCAGTAAATACGATGTATGGCTCTTTGGTTAGACCGTAGACGGCAGGGATGCTGTCTAAGGCAAACAGTAGATCAGCGCTACCTATTGCAATCATCGCGAAAAGTAGCGGAGTGTAGTAACGCTTTCCATTCTTCTTAATTGAGATCTTTGCTCCGTGATAGTCGTCCGTTACGTTAACTCTTCTCTTGATAAAGTCAATAAACTTTCCGCCTGGAGCATCGTCAGCGCCATGAGATTTGTAGTGGTCTCGAACTAGGGTGTATGCGGTGTAAATCAAGAAAGCACCGAAGATGTAGAAGACCCATGAGAATCTGGCGATAGCAACTGCACCAACTGCAATAAAGATGAATCTAAGTACTAGAGCAATCAAGATACCGATTGTAAGAGCTTGGCGCTTTGCCTTTTCAGGAACAGCAAGCTTGGTGAAGATGATGAGGAAGATGAATAGGTTGTCAATGGACAAGCTGTACTCGGTAATAAAACCTGCTAGGTACTCACTGCCATAAGGCTTACCCCAGACCTGATCTACAAAGAAGTAAAAGCCAATCGCTGCAGCTAGAAAAATGCTGGTGAAGATTGCCGATTCCTTGAAAGTAGGGTCGCCCTTGCGCTTTACCTGGAAAAGTAGATCTACCACGATAATCGCCGTGATTATTGTGGCTGTAATCAGCCAGACTTCTAAGGGAACGTTCATTGAGGGAGTATTCATTCCTAGATTCTACTTGAGAGTTGAGACCACCAATACGGCTCTAAAGCCCGACTCACAGCGTTTTTGACTAATTGGCAAATGCCTCAATAGGAGGACAGGAACAGACTAGGTTTCTATCTCCATAGACATTGTCAATGCGGTTCACGATAGGCCAGTACTTGTTTCTGAATTGCTTGGCAGGGAATACCGCTACCTCACGGTCATACTTCCTGTTCCATTCAGATGCGATGTTCTTAGCTGTGTGAGGAGCATTTCTCAAAGGTGACTCTTCGATTGAATACTTGCCTGAGGAAACATCATCAATCTCAGCTTTGATTGCAAGCATGGCGTTGATGAAGCGATCAACTTCTTCTTTAGGTTCAGATTCAGTTGGCTCAATCATTAGAGTTCCAGCAACAGGGAATGACATGGTTGGCGCGTGGAAACCATAGTCAATCAAACGCTTAGCGATATCTTCACCGGTAACCCCGGTGTCTTTGGTTATACCTCTAATGTCGATGATGCACTCGTGAGCAATCAAGCCATTCTTACCCGTGTATAGCAGAGGGAACGCGTGATCTAGTTTCTTAGCAATATAGTTCGCTGAAAGAACCGCAACTGCTGTTGCATTCTGCAAACCATGTTCACCCATCATCCTGATGTATGCCCAAGAGATTGGAAGGATACTTGCTGAACCAAAAGGCGCTGCAGAGACTGGCCCGTAGTTAGGAAGAGTTGACTGTGCTCTCTCGTGCCCCGGTAGGAATTCTTTTAGGTGAGACCTAGCAGCAACAGGTCCAACACCAGGGCCGCCACCACCGTGAGGAATACAGAAAGTCTTGTGCAGGTTTAGGTGGCTAACATCTCCACCAAATAGACCGAACTTTGCATAACCAACAACAGCGTTAGTGTTTGCTCCATCGATGTATATCTGGCCACCGGCTGCATGAATCTGATCACAGATGTCAACGATGGCTTCCTCGTAAACACCGTGGGTGCTTGGGTAAGTAACCATTAGGGCAGCTAACTTATCTCCAGCTGCTTCAATCTTCTTATGCAGATCAGCTACATCAACGTTTCCGTTGTCATCACAGGCAACCACTACTACTTCCATACCTGCTAGCACAGCAGAGGCTGCGTTAGTGCCGTGAGCACTTGATGGAATTAGACAAACTGTTCTCTGCTTATCTCCTCTAGATAGGTGATAGCCACG
>JBMOFL010000053.1:0-4802 GCA_049314335.1 Rhodoluna sp.
AAGTGTGCTACCAGCTCTTCTTGGGTCGGTAATTCGTTGGACATAACTTAACTTTACAGACACAGACATGCACCATGCCTAGTTGAGGATACCCAACTCCACACAGGTGAGAAAAGAAGGATTTGAACCTAGCTAAGTTCAATGCCGAGTCAGATTTGCTATCGCTTTAGTTCTCCGCTGACTTGGCTTTAGCCCCGTCAGGCCAAGCCACAACGCAAACCTTGTTTCCTGAGCGATCAGCAAGTATCCACCAAGAAGGTGCATGAGAACCATCAACGAGTACGCCTCCAGCTTCTAAAGCTGCATCGACTCGAGCCTGGGCTCCCTCTTTGGAAAGCGAGACATCTATATGCATTGCATGACGAAGAGTTTTACCTTCTTCTATGTCCTGCATCCATACCGTTGAACTGACTCCCAGTGGATCTATGGCATTGTCTTCAAGCATTGGGTCATAACCAAGGACTGCTTTCCAGAAGGTTAGGTCAATTGCATCTGGTTTGGCCGCAATGGCAAACTGCACTTCTTGAACTTGATTAGGGTCAGCAACTGCTCCTAGTGATTTAGCGACTTTAGAGATCTCTCTGGCAAGTTCGATGTGCTCTGCCTCAATCTTCCAAATCTCACGAGTAAGGCGAACAGTCAGACGTTTTGAAACGATTGTCAGCTGAGCATGGCTTCCATCAAGACCTGGTAACTGAGCAACTGCTCTAGCTAGTTCAGCCGCATCAACAAGGTTCTCTGTAACAAAGACCGCGGATGGACCACCATGTAAGATAACCCAATCCTCCAGCCCATCTGCTTGAAGGAATTCTTTCCAATGCTGTTCGCTCAATGAACACTCCTATGCACTTAGGTCTTTACAGAATACTAACCATCTCCAGTGAGATCATTCGCCACCTAGGTCCGTTGTTCCTTAGCTACTCGACAACTACGCTCCTGGTTTGTCGAAACAGACCGACCTTTGGATAGCCAGAACTGAACTGATCCTAGATTCGCTAGGAAGTCTTAGTTGGTGTAGGCGGTTAAGACTTTTTTGGCGAATTTTGTTGTGTACGTTGGAGCAGCCAGCAGCAGAGAAGTACCATCGGTTGCCGCAGCACTCGGAGTTGGACTGAAGTCACCGGCAACTGACATGACCTTGGTTTTGCCACTCCAAGAATTCTTGGTCAAAGTCATGAGCGAAGTTGAAACTCTAGGCTTCACAACCACTGCGGTGATCTTGCCACCTACAACCAGAAGGTTCTTCACTACCTCCTCGCCAGTTACGGCAGTTAGCTTCTTGGCCGTTGCGGCAAATGAACCAACCTTTCCGAAACGGTGAGTTGTTCGGTCGTCGACTACCATGTAGAAGTCTCCGTTGAATTCACCAAGGGCCGCGTTGTCGTGGTTCTTGAGACTTGAGAAGTAGGCAGTGTCCCGAGCAGCAGGAACCGAAGCAAAGCTGCCGCCTGTGAAGACTCGGGTCATGTTCTTGCCATCACTTTGCTTGCCGGTGATTATCGCGAAGGCATACTTGCCCGTGCTTGTCGTGGCTAGGCCCACTGGGAAGAAAGCGTAACCATTGTCCCTATTGGTGAGGGTCATTGTGAAGACGTCACCGCCGGAGATCCAGTCTGCAGTTAGCGACGGTCTGTGAAATTTCGACACCTTGAACTGCAAACCGGCTTGATCTCCCCGACTTGATTCTCGACTTGTTACATAGAAGATCACCTGCGAGCCATCAGTTGCCGTTTTTAGGAGAGGCTCTGAAACACGCACGTTGCAGGAGTCGTAGAAAGCGCCTTTGTTTACCGTACAAGAACTGAAGTTTGCACGGGTGAAGGTTCTCACGATTTTGTGGTCCCAGCCGGATCCGACATTTGCTTCGTCGAAGCTGTAGGTGGAGGCCTCAACTGTGACACTCTGGTTGCTCGATTCGCTTTTTAGGTAACGATTTGCAGTGAAAGTGATTTTGTTACCCGAGACTGAGCCAGCACTTTGCATTGCACCGAGGTTTGAAGTATTGGAGTCAACTATCGTCGTTGTCCAAGTGCTTCCCGAGGTGCTAGTTGCAACCTTCATGTTTACATCACTATCCGAGTACGAAAGATAAACAGTTCCGGAGTCGGTAATCTGAACGTCGAAAGCAGCCCACCAGTTCCAAGGGACATCGAACACGCGGGTGGCTTTGCCCCAAGTACCATTTCGTCGAATCTTGGCGTCAACGTAGGCAGTGTCAATTGAGGTACGTTCAACCCAGGCCACTGCGGAAACATTTCCGTTGACAGCTACCTTCTGACCAACATCGGCGATACCAACCCAGTCGCTTTTAGAAGTGGTCTTCCAGACCTCGCTGGTGCCAGCACTAGCTGGGATGGCTACAACAAATGCCAGCGAGATGGCTGCGACGAAGGCTAAAGTAGATTTGAAAACTGAGCTCATAATTTTATGCTACTGGTTTATGGCCAAGCGTCAAGGAGAAAAGGCCCAGACAAATCAGGCCATTCTCTTTGGATTCTTTATTCGAACCCCCGGAGCAATTGTTTAACCTCCTGAAGAGGGTCTAATCGGAAAAACTGCTTCCGAAACTTACCTTTGTCTCGTGTATATCGCTTAAAAGTTATGCCCCCTGCTTTGGCAAAGGGCATTACTCTTTAGATCGTAGGTTAGAAGTTACTTTACTTTCTTGGCAGCAGAGCTGGCAGTCGCCTTCTCAAAACCTGCAAGTGACTGAGTTACTTTTACCGACACCTTGGCATTTTTATCCTTGGCTACTAGACGGTACTCCTTCTTAGTTGCACCTTTGATAGATTTACCGTTACGTAACCACTGATATTCTATTTTGGCTGCTGGAACCCAAGGAGAAACCTTTACGGTGAGTTTTGAGCCCAGTTTGATTTTTCCTAGAATTGAGGGCTTAGTTGTGGACATAGTGGATAAGGCGACAACTGCTTTTGGGCTGTATTCAATCGAATCCCAGTAGCCAGGTTTAGATACAGTGACCTTAACTGAGATCTCTTGCAGAGCGTCAGAGGCGAGGAGGACATAGTTAGACTTCGTCGCTCCCGGGATAGGGTCTGAACCTCTCATCCATTGGTAGTTGAGGGTGGATTTAGAAGGTAGGTTCTCCAACTGAGTCAATTCCAAAGTAGCACCGGTTTTTGCTTGACCGGTGACTTGAGGATTGAATACCTGGCTAAAGTAATTCTTTATAACACCATCGTCCAGTGCGAAAATTGTTGAAACCATAGGAACTCCAGTTATCCCAGCGGATCTCGTATTTATGAGTTCAGTTCCAAGAAAATACGTGTCCTCAAAGTTTGCTCCAAAGAATTCAGAAGAATCAATTGTTGAATCTGCCACTAAAGCATCCGTGAGGTCAGCGCCATTAAACCTGCAAAAGCGAATAGCGCTTCCTGCTATTGTCGCTTGGCTTAAGTTTGCATCAGTGAAATCTGTGTTTAGAAGGGTTGCGCTTTCAAGGTTTACTCCGTTTAGATTTGCACCAGTGAAATCCGCACTTCGGAGATTCGCCTGTTTCAAGCTTGTCCCGCGTAAATCAGCACCTTGCAAATTTGCACCTTCCAGATTGACTTTTTCTCCAATCAAAAACCCATCAATCAATGCTGCGTTACTTATCTGTTGGAATTTACCTGTAATCCCGCCGCTCTTTACACCTTCATACGTAGAGTAAATAAATGATGCATTGTCGACGCTTGCACCGCGTAAGTCAACGTTAGTGAAATCCGCCCACCAAATGTCAATGTTGTCCAACTTAGCGTTGGCAAGGTTCGCCCCTGGGCCAAAAATATATCCGCCAACTAATTGGTAGCCGGTTGGCAAAACTGGCTTCCCAATAATGCCTCCAGATTTCACACCAGTTAGAGTGGCTCCCGTTAGATCTGCCCCAGTCAAGTCAAGTCCACTCAGATTAGCGTTTCTGAGATCTGCACCTGGCCCGATTAGATAGCCGCCAATCAACTTCCATTTGTCAGGCAATGTGGCTGGCACTCCCCAAACCCCACCTGAACTAACGCCTGTGAGGTTAGCTCCCGTGAAATCAACGTTGTCCAAATTTACAAGGCCAAAGTTAACACCGGTTAGGTTTGCACCTGTGAAATTTGAATTGGCCATGTAAGCAAGATAAAAAATAGCCGAACTCAAATTTGCATTCGTGAAGTTAACTTCGACCCAATAGCTGTAGCGAGCACGAACATTTGAGAGGTTTGTCTCCGAAAAATCTGAGTAGTCAAGAAGGGCATTGAACATTTCTCTGCCGCTAAAGTCACACCCTTGAACCTGAGAATTTCGTCCTACAATCGTGCATGGCTCATCGGCTTTCGCTGGAATCACACCAATCAACGTGGACCCTGCAACTAGAGAGATTGAAACAAATAGAGCTGAGAATTTAGATTTCATTAAAGGCCTTTCCACCCATTAGGTTAGCGATGGAACACTTGAATGACGCTATGTTCGCTATAACGAAGTTGTGACATAACTTAGCGTGGCTGAACGAACTGTTCCAAAATAAAATTGACAATTATCCAGATCATATACGCAGGCTTATGGGGAACAGAAGGGGCAATTGCATTACTTCGGTTCACAAGAGGCGAACTACAGCCCTTCTGATAGCTGGATTGAGCAAGATCGAAACGGTCTGGGTGTGTGACTCAATCACTGGCTATGTGTAGATTTCCCAACTCTATAACTGTGAGATAAGCGAACCATAAGACCAATAAATTATTGGTTACAAACCAGCTTCAATGAAGTGCGCTTGGAGGGACTCGAACCCCCAACCTTCTGATCCGTAGTCAGATGCTCTA
>JBMOFL010000054.1:0-4767 GCA_049314335.1 Rhodoluna sp.
GCTTCCACGAGGAATTTCGATGATGGCGTCGATAGACATGGTTCTCCTAAATAGGCTTGATGTATAAAGAATACCGAAAGGTGACAATGTCTGAGCGACCTAGGCTAACTCCAGCTATGGCTGATGTTCGCCGTGCTATTAGGGATAGCTGGGATCAGTTCAATCTAGTCAAGGGTTCAACTGTTTCAGTTGCCTGCTCTGGCGGAGCAGACTCGCTAGCTTTGGCTAGTGCTGCATTGTTTGAAGGTAATCGAGCAGAGATTAATGTGATTGTCTGCATCGTCAATCACAATCTTCAAGAAGGTTCTATGGAGGTAGCTCTAAGAACTAAAGGAATCCTTATTGAGATGGGATTCAGTGTTGTGGAGATTATGGATGTCCATATCCAACAGAGCTCCTTAGGGATGGAAGCAGCTGCTAGAAATGCTCGTTATGGAGCCCTTACGGAGTTTGCTGATAAACACAATGCAGTTTTCACGATGCTTGGTCATACTCAAGATGATCAAGCAGAAACAGTATTACTTGGTTTAGCCAGAGGCTCTGGTGCTAAATCGATTGCTGGCATGCCCACACTTTCTCTTGATGGTAGATACCTTCGGCCCCTGCTTGGAATTACAAGAAAAGAAACAGTTTCGTATTGTGAAGATCTATCTCTTGATTATTGGTCAGACCCTCAGAACCTTGATACCAAGTTCTCAAGAGTGAAGACAAGACTCAATGTCTTGCCTGTCCTTGAAGCAGAGCTAGGACCGGGTATTGCTCAAGCCCTCTCTCGCACAGCCGAAATCCTTCAGGATGACATTGCTTACCTAGAGGCTCAAGCCGATGAGGCATTCAAGCAGGTTGCAAAGACAACAAACAAATCTGTAGTTATCGATGTTGAGCTATTTGAGAGACTCCCTAAAGCCCTTGCCAATCGGGTCATTCACAAATCTCTTTCCCTTATGGGAGCAGAACCAGCCAAGGTTCAAATTGATGCTGTGAATGACTTGGTTTCAAATTGGCATGGTCAAAAACCTTTGACCCTTCCCTCCGTTAGAGTAGAGCGAAAGGGCAAAGAGATTATTCTCGAAAGCACTAAAACTATGAAGCCAGGAGCATGCTAGGTGAACCTCGATAAGGTCCAGAACGACATCACTAAGGTCTTAGTAACCGAAGAACAAATCGCAACCAGAATTGAAGAGCTAGCTCGAGAAATAGAAACCAGGTATGAAGGTAAAGAACTGCTGCTTGTTGGAGTTCTAAAAGGTGCGGTCATGTTCATGGCTGATATCTCAAGAGCAATACAGTTACCGGTGACCATGGATTGGATGGCAGTGTCATCTTATGGTTCAGGAACCAAGTCTTCAGGGGTTGTAAGAATACTCAAAGATCTAGATGCAGATGTACTAGGCAAGAATGTCCTAATTGTTGAAGACATTATTGACTCAGGTCTGACCCTGTCATGGCTAATGGCTAACCTAAAAGCTCGTGGCGCAGCTTCTGTTGAAGTGGTTGCTTTACTTCGTAAGCCAGATGCTGCCATGGTAGAGGTTGATGTTGCCTGGGTTGGCTTTGACATCCCTAATGAGTTTGTTGTCGGTTATGGCCTTGATTATGCAGAGCACTACCGCACACTCAAGGATGTAGGGGTACTGTCCCCAGCTGTTTACAGCTAAAAAGCTTTAATCTCTCTGCGAACAAGCCAAATACAGGGGTGTAAGTGTCCCTTGGGGCTTGTAGCCTAGTACTTGGTCTTGTTGTATTAGGAAGGTAGGGGCTTAGCCTCTTATATGAAATCACGCAAACTTTTTAGAGGTCCATTTTTTTGGATCTTTGTTGCTCTGGCAGCTCTAACCATTGGTTTTAACTCAGTTAACACAACTGGGTTCACCAAGGTGGATACCTCTGTCGGACTTCAGTTCATTGAAAGTGGAACTGCAAAGTCGGTTCTAGTTATTGAGAATGAACAACGTGTCGATGTTGTCCTGAACTCAGCGGACGTAAAGTATGGCGACAAGATCCAGTTCTTCTATGTCACACCTCGTGGCACTCAGGTAGCAACTGTGATTTCTGAGGCAACCATTGCTGAAGGATTCAATGATCAGGTAACCAACACTCCTTGGTATCTCTCACTACTTTTCTCAATCTTGCCTTTCATTCTTATCTTTGGTCTCTTCTGGTTCCTAATGTCTAATGCCCAAGGTGGCAACAGTAAGGTCATGCAGTTCGGTAAATCAAGAGCCAAGCTATACAACAAAGACATGCCTAAGGTTACTTTTGCGGATGTTGCTGGTGTTGATGAAGCCATTGAAGAACTTCTTGAAGTAAAAGACTTCCTAAAGGATGCAGCTAAGTTCCAAGCAGTTGGAGCCAAGATTCCTCGTGGTGTATTGCTATACGGCCCTCCGGGAACTGGTAAGACTCTTCTTGCCAAAGCAGTTGCTGGTGAAGCTGGAGTTCCGTTCTTCACAATCTCAGGATCTGACTTTGTGGAAATGTTTGTCGGTGTTGGTGCATCTCGTGTTCGTGATCTGTTCGAACAAGCTAAGGCTGCATCACCTGCAATTATCTTCGTAGATGAAATCGATGCAGTAGGTCGTCAACGTGGCGCTGGTATAGGTGGCGGTAACGATGAGCGTGAGCAAACCCTTAACCAGTTACTTGTTGAGATGGATGGGTTTGATTCAAACACCAACGTCATTCTGATTGCAGCAACTAACCGTCCTGATGTTCTAGACCCAGCTCTGTTGCGTCCTGGCAGATTTGACCGTCAGGTTGGAGTCTCAGCTCCTGACCTAATTGGTCGTGAGCAGATTCTAAAGGTTCACGCTAAGGGTAAGCCAGTAGCGACAGATGTTGACCTAGCAACTGTTGCTAGAAGAACTCCTGGCTTCACTGGTGCTGATCTAGCAAACGTTTTGAACGAAGCCGCTTTGCTAACCGCTCGTTTGGGTGAGAAGCAAATCACTAACTCAACTTTGGATGAATCAATCGATCGTGTCATCGGAGGACCTGCCAAGAAGACTCGTCTGATGATGGATTCAGAGAGATTGAACACTGCTTATCACGAAGCAGGTCACGCACTTGTTGCAGCTTCGATGAACCACAGTGACCCAGTATCCAAGGTAACTATCTTGCCTAGAGGCAGAGCACTCGGTTACACCATGGTGCTTCCTCTTGAAGATCGTTACTCAGTAACGCGCAACCAGCTACTCGACCAAATTGCTTACGCAATGGGTGGCCGCGTTGCAGAAGAGATCGTCTTTGGTGACCCGACAACAGGTGCTTCTAACGACTTCGAGAAAGCTACTTCTATTGCTAAGGCAATGGTTATGCAATATGGAATGTCTAGCAACGTTGGATCGGTTGCTTACGGCCAGGCTGGCGAAGTGTTTATCGGCAGAGATATGGCACACACTAAGGAATACAGCGAAGTAACTGCTCAAGCTATTGATACTGAAATCAGAGCAATCCTTGATGCAGCTCACGATGAGGCTTACAAAGCCATCAACCTAAACCGCAAGGTCTTAGATGCAATGGCTAAAGAGCTAATGGAAAGAGAAACACTTAACGCTGATGACATTGCAGTTATTTTCAAGACTGTGAAGAAACTTCCTAAGCGTCCACAATGGCTATCTAAGAAGACCAGACCAAAGCCTAAGCAAGGTCCTATCGCTATTCCTGCAAAGGGTTCAACTGCTTCTAAGAACGCGGCAACTAAGCGCGCTGCGGCAGCAAAGCCTGCTCCGAAGAAGACAACTAGAGCTAAAAAGGCTTAGTTTATGGTTGACGCCGAACGCATCAAAGCAGCTGTTGTTGAGCTGATTTCTGCTATCGGTGAAGACCCTAACCGTGAAGAACTAAAGGCAACACCGCAGAAATTTGCTGATGCATACAAGGGCTTCTTCGCAGGTGTAGGTGTAGATCCTTTAGAAGCTCTGCGCGAAACTTTTCCAGCGGAACAGAACGATGTTGTAATTCTTAAAGACATCGAGCTAGTAAGTATTTGTGAGCATCACCTCTTACCATTTACAGGTGTAGCGCACATCGCTTACCTTCCTAATGATCGAGTTATTGGTTTAGGAAGACTACCTAAGTTAGTTGAAATACTTTCTGCAAGACCTCAACTTCAAGAGAACCTAACAGCACAGATAGCTAATGCTTTGGAGCAGGGTTTAGGAACTCGAGGAGTGGTGGTTGTAATCGAAGCGAGACATCACTGTGTTGCATCTCGTGGAGCAAGACAACCTGAAGCAAACACTGTAACGATGGCAACTCGCGGTGAATACAGTGAAGCAGCTGCTCGAACTGAAGTGATGGCTCTAATCGCAAAATGAAATACAACCCAACTGCCCCTAAAGTAAGACCACTGGTGATGGGTGTGCTAAACATCACGCCGGATAGTTTTAGTGATGGCAACCAGTTCCTTCAGCTACAAGCCGCCCTTGATCATGCCAAGTTGCTACAGATAAGTGGAGCAGACATCATCGACGTAGGCGGGGAATCAACTAGACCAGGTGCTACTCGTATCTCTGTTGAAGAAGAGCAGGAAAGAGTCTTACCCGTTATCGCCAAGATTGTTGATGCTGAATTGGGCTGTGCTATCTCGGTTGACACGATGAACTCAGAAACAGCACTGGCTGCAGTTTTACTTGGAGCAACCATCATTAATGATGTTTCCGGTGGCTTAGCTGATGAAAAGATGTTTCAGGTTGCAGCAGAAACAAAAGCAACCCTAATCATCTCGCACTGGCGTGGACATGCGGATGTCATGGACACCATGAA
>JBMOFL010000055.1:0-4584 GCA_049314335.1 Rhodoluna sp.
AGTAACTGGTCTAAATCGGTTGAAGAGCGATCAGGACACAATATGGCTTACTGGAAGTCCATGGACTGGTGGGGCTTTGGCCCTGGCGCTCACTCTCATGTTGGGGGAATACGTTGGTGGAACGTTAAGAATCCAGCTGCCTTTGCAGATCGAATGAACGCTGCTTTATCTCCAGCTCTCGAGCGAGAAATCATCGACCGAGAGAACAGAGACATTGAAAGAGTGATGCTCGAGGCAAGAATTAGCGATGGAATATCTCTTGAGTGGATGAAATCTAAAGGCTTTGCTGAGACTCAAGTTGTAGCAGGGCTTATTGGTGATGAGTTAGTTGATGCCAAGGCTGCACTTTCGGGAACAATCACTCTTACCGCTAAAGGTCGACTATTAGCCGATTATGTTGTCCTAAAACTACTCGGCTAGAAGATAATTTAGACAAAGAAGAAGGAGTCCCAAATGGGTTACTGCGTTTCATGTGCCAAGGATGTCAAGGCAGGTAAATTCTGTCCTACCTGTGGTCGTCAGCTTTTGACTACTGCTGATCTAAAAGCTGAAGCGAGTGCTGCCGATCAACCAGCTGCGCCGCTAAAGGGTAAATCGAATCTAGCTATGTGGGTTCACCTTGCGCCTATCCTGGGTGGGGTAGTGGGAATATTCTGGCCTGTAGCTGGTTTGTTGCTATGGCTACCTGGTCTGCTGGTTAGGAACTCTTCTACCGCAACTGAGTTCGAGAAACGTCACGCCACCGAATCCATGAACTTCCAATTGACTCTGCTGATATTCACAGTCGCAGGATTTGTGGGTACCTTCATAACCCTTGGGCTAGGTTTGCTAATCATCTTGCCTGCAGGCATTGCTCTCGCGATAGCGGCTTTGGTTTTCATGATCTTAGGCACTATTGCCGCCAACGATGGCAGGGAATACAGATACCCACTGTCTATCCGCTTCGTAAAGTAATATTGGCACTCTAGGAGTTAGAGTGCCAATAATCTCAATTCCTTGTAATTAGTAGGAAAGGAGTTGAGATGATCTCGGAACGCAATACTGCTGTGCTTAGGTCAATCATTGAAGATTTCATCTTGACTAATGAGCCAGTTAGCTCAAAAGCCCTTCTAGAGAGACACCAGTTCGGTGTTTCCAGTGCGACCATTCGCAATGACATGGCTGTGCTAGAAGAAGAGGGTTACATTCAGGCACCACACACTTCAAGTGGCCGGGTTCCTACCGATAAGGGTTACCGAGTATTCGTTGATCATATGCTCAATGCTGAAGCAACTGCTGAAATTAGGAAGAACCTCACTGAGCTCAACAGGCTCTTCTCCAAGACACTAGATCAATTGACTGACCTCGATGAGAAGCTACACACCTCAGCACAACTTCTTGCTAAAGCAACAGGGGAGGCCGCAGTTGTTCAGTTCCCTAACCTACAAAGCAGAGCGGTTAGAGCAGTTGAGTTTGTGAAGGTCTCTGAAAGCAGAGTCTTAGTTCTCTTAATTACGGAAGCAGATCGAATTGCTCAGCAGTTAGTTGTTTTGAGTAACGACGTTTCAAATGATCAACTAACCAAACTCAAGACGTCTTTCAATCAGGTTTGCACAGGCGTTGTTATCGAAGCACTCTCAGAGAAACTAAGTGGCCTTGTGGCTAAGGCTGGTCCTGACTCTAAAGAGACTGTGAAGGACTTGGTTGAAGGCCTACTTGTTTTGATTAAGGCTAATAAGCAAGACAAGGTTGCTTTCGCTGGTGCATCTAACTTGGTTCGTTCTGAACAAGAGTTTGCCGGTGGGTTATCCACATTGCTAGAAACTTTTGATGAGGGAACAGACATTTGGAAAGTATTGAACTTATGGAAAATAGACGCAGAGACTCCGAAGGCAATCATTGGTTCAGAGAACAGCGTGCATGAATTCTCAACTAGCTCGTTACTACTATCTGGTTATAGTAACCAAGGATCTGATTTGGCGAAAGTTGCAGTTCTTGGTCCAACCAGGATGAACTATGCGAGAAACCTTGCAGCCGTTCTTGCCTTGTCACAACTTTTATCAAAGAATCAAGAGGACTAGTTGGCTGATCATTACGAAGTTTTAGGTGTCTCTAGAGACGCCAGTCAAGAAGAGATAAAGAAGGCTTACCGTAAATTAGCTCGTGAGCTGCACCCGGACATGAATCCAGGCGAAGCTGAGCAGGAGCGATTCAAGCTAGTAACCCATGCATACGAGGTGCTAGGCGATGAGTCATCACGTCAGCAATACGACATGGGAGGCTCATCACCGTTTGGTGGTTCAGCTGGCTTTGGTTTTGGCGATATCTTTGAGAACTTCTTCGGTGGTGGCCAAAGAGGTCCACGCCAAATGGCTGAACGAGGTCAGGATGCCTTACTAAGAGTTGAACTAACTCTCGCAGAGGTTGTCTTTGGTGTTGAGAAACAAATAGAGATTGACACAGCCATTATCTGTGAAACCTGTCATGGCACTACCTGTAAACCAGGCACATCCCCTCAACTTTGTGACATCTGTAGAGGCTCAGGTCAAATCCAAAGACAGGTTCGTTCAATACTTGGTAACGTCATGACCTCTGCTCCTTGTGGCAGCTGTCGTGGCTATGGTCAAACAGTTCCAGAACCATGTCTTGATTGCCGTGGACAGGGTAGAACTAGAGCGAGAAGAACACTAGATCTAAACATTCCAGGTGGAGTAGAGCACGGTCTACGTTTGCAGTTATCTGGTCAAGGTGAAGTTGGTTTCGCTGGTGGCCCATCGGGTGATATTTACGTGGAAATAAGTGTTCGAGCCGATCAACACTTTGAACGCGATGGGGACGATTTACTAGCGAATCTTGAAGTGCCGCTGCATGATGCAGTACTGGGTACCATCGTTCCTATTGAAACCTTTGATGGCAAGGTCGATGTTGAAATCAAAGCTGGTGCTCAAACCGGTGATGTAGTGACTCTCAAAGCTAAGGGCATCAAGCACCTTAGACACAACGGTAGGGGAGACCTCAATGTTCGCATTCAGGTTCTCACTCCTTCAAGGTTGGATTCCAAAGAGAAAGAACTTTTCAAGAAGCTAGCTGAACTTCGCAAATCAGATAAACCAGGACTTGCCAAAGTGAATCAATCAAACTTCGGACGTAGGTCACGAAGGTAATGGTTGAACCACTATTCCATAAAGACAACTTGATTGCGGTTGTTGGCTCAACCATTGAACTTGATGGTCCTGAAGGTAAGCATGCAGTTCAGGTTAGAAGAATGCGTGCTGGAGAAGCCATTCAACTAAGCGATGGCCAAGGTGTCCGCGCTAGAGGTTCAGTAGTTGAAGTTGCAGGTAGTTTCCTGAAGCTGATAGTTGAAGAAGTAATCAAAGAGGACCTACCGCTAAGACAGATCACCTTGGTTCAAGCTCTTGCTAAGGGTGATCGAGATGAGCTTGCTATTCAGGCTGCAACCGAACTAGGTGTTTCATCTGTTATCCCTTGGCAAGCAGTACGTTCAATCTCGAGGTGGGATGGACCAAAGCAAGCAAAAGGCCAAGCACGATGGCAGCAGATAGTAAGTGAAGCTGCGAAGCAGAGCCTTAGAGCCTTTACTCCTGGTGTTTCGAACATCGTAGACACGAATCAACTTGGCTTGAGGGTTAAGGATTTTGACCTTGTTCTAGTCCTCGACACCACTGCCACAGAGCAGCTCTCTCAGCTATCTATTCCTAAGGAAGGCAAGCTAGCAATAGTTGTTGGACCTGAAGGCGGCATAGATCTGGGAGAACTGGAAATTCTGCAGAACTTTGGAGCAAAGTTAGTGAGTTTGGGAGCCAATGTGCTTCGAACCTCAACAGCTGGACCTGCACTGATTGCCGCCTTAATCTTGGGCAACGCCTAGACCAACCCTAGAATTAGACAAACAAGGAGTTTCATTGGATTGCATTTTCTGCAAGATTACCTCGGGTGAATTACCCGCCACATTTGTAGCCGAGTCTGAGCACGCCGTTGCTTTCAACGACATATATCCAGTTGCACCTGTGCATGTCCTAATTGTTCCTAAAGTTCATTACACAGACGTAGCTGAACTTGCTGTTGCCGATCCTGTTGTATTGGCAGATCTCATTCAGCTAGGCGTTAGAGTTGCTGAACTCAAGTCGACAGGTTCATTCAGGTTGCAATTCAACACTGGAGCAGAAGCAGGTCAGACTGTTTTCCACGCTCACGGCCACATCACCAGCAGAACTCCGAGGGCATAGTGTCTAACGAACCAGTAAGTAAAGACACCAAACTTGAGTTCTCAATAAATCTTCCTAACCCAACGGCACTGTTTGGCACTGAAGATTCATTGCTCAAATCAATTGAAGCTCTTCATCCAAATGTTTCAGTATTGGTAAGAGGAAACACTGTAAGCATCTCAGGAAGTGAAGTTGAGTGCTTCGCTGCCAAGAAGCTAATTGATGAGGCAATCAAACTTGTTGAAGCAGGGCTCGAGATTGGACCTGCGGACATAACTCGCTCTGCTGCCATGATTCAAAAAGAAGTAAGCCCAGCTCAGATGCTAAGTCAAAGCATTCTTTCAAGTCGTGGCAAGAACATTCGACCAAAGACTGT
>JBMOFL010000056.1:0-4577 GCA_049314335.1 Rhodoluna sp.
ACAACTCGGTAGCTAAATACGTAACACCTGAACAACTAAACGAAACTTTCTGGGTTAACCTCAAAGACCCTAACCAGGCACCAATCATTATTGAGAGCTTCAACGGCTTAGCCGGCGTTGAGGAAGTAAAAGATCAAAGAACCTACTTAGATCAGATCTTCAGCATGCTAAACATCGCTAGCCTTGCAGCCATCTCTATCGCAGGTTTGATGCTGTTCTCAGCAGCCCTGCTAATCTCAACCACCATCAGGCTCTCTGCAGTTATGCGAAGACGTGAGATCGGCATCATGAGATTAGTTGGTGCAAGTAACTTCTATATCCAGCTACCTTTCATCCTTGAGGGAGTGGTAGCAGGAGTTATCGGTAGCTTGCTATCAGGAGCAGCCATCATCGGTATCGTCCAGTTCTTTGTTCAAGGCTTCCTTGCCACCCAGCTGCCTTTCACCACCTTCGTTGGATTAGGCGATGCCTTAGCCCTACTACCTGGACTAGTCCTAGTAGGTGCAGGCCTAGCAGCAATAGCTGCCGCCACATCCATTAGAAGATATTTGCGCGTTTAGAGTTAGACTGATTGGCTGTCTTGATATCCAAGACATAAATATCTATTCAGGAGAACATCGTGCCTAGAGAGAGTGGCCAGAAAGTAGTTGCCACTAATCGTAAAGCCCGACACGACTACGCTATCGAAGACGTGTTTGAGGCTGGGCTTGTGCTAACCGGAACAGAAGTAAAGTCCCTGAGAGAAGGCCGAGCAAGCCTGGTTGATGGCTATGCCAGCATTGATAATGGCGAAGCCTGGCTAGAAAACGTCCATATCCCTGAGTACTTTCAGGGCACCTGGAATAACCACAACACTAGAAGAAAGAGGAAACTCCTTCTTCATAGAACTGAGATCTATAAGCTCTCCGGCAAGATCAAGGAATCAGGTTTCACCTTGATTCCACTGTCTCTCTACTTCAAAGACGGTAGAGCCAAGGTTGAACTAGCTCTTGCCAAGGGTAAGCGTGAGTATGACAAACGTCAGACTCTCAAAGAGCAGCAGGACACCAGAGAAGCAGCCAGAGCGATGTCAACTAAAGGCAAAGACTGGTAATTCTTTGGGAATACGGGAATAAATGCCCTCAAGGCATTGTTTCCTAAAGTAGATAGCTTTAGAGTTGTCTAGCCCGCAAGGGTAATTGGTAACTAAATATGGGGATGATCGGTTTCGACAAGGTATCTTGATGCGAAAAGAAGCGGGTCGTGAATGCAGCGTCAACACGTAAATGTCCGTTGCAAAATATAGGTGCTAAATCTAAAAGCACTGACTTCGCCCTAGCTGCTTAATAGCGCTAGCCCGAAGTCCGTTAGTCCAACATTAGATTTCGTGTTGGGTCCTAGCGTCATTTAGAAATCTAGCTGCGAAGTTACGCCTTAGGGCTTCGCGGGACTTTTACTCAGGCTGGGCTAGTCGGTTTAGTCGCTTCGTGCAAAAACCGTAGCCGAGAAAATCATTAGTGAAGCTACACCCGTAGAAGAGTTCGTTTCGATGTCATGGACGGGGGTTCGATTCCCCCCATCTCCACCAATGTATTAGCCCGTAGCCTTGCTATGGGCTTTTACTATTTAAGCTTCGGCAAGTGTCAGATTCACCTAATCTGGGACATAAGCAAAGTGTTACCTTCATTGCTCTGATGCGGGCACATTGAGGATTTAGAGGGGAGTAGCCATGGATCAAGAACGTTTTGTAGCTACTTTCCGATCTCATCTTCAAGACATCTCTAAATACCTAACCAGACGTGTTGAGATTAGTAACGTAGAAGATCTTGCTAGCGAGATATTTGAGATTGCCTGGAGAAAAAGAGATTCATGCCCAGAAGGCTTCGAACTTGCTTGGCTTTACAAGATTGCAGGCTTTGTGGTTTCTAACCACAGAAAGAAGCTCTCTAGAAGAGCTGTGATGGTGCCTCTACTTGATCACGACATGTCTGCTCCATCTGCTGAGGATGTTGCTTTAGATGGTTCAGCAGTAGCAGAGGCCTTTGACAAGCTCTCTGCCAAGGATAGTCAAGTGCTATCGCTATTGGTCTTTGAGCAGCTGAGCATTAAGGAGATAGCAGTTGTGTTGGGAACCACAGAGAACAACACCAGTCAGCGAATCAAGAGAGCCAGAGAACGATTGGCTAAACATATTGCACAACAAGTGTCAGATACCCATGAAGGGGGACATTAACTAGACATGAAGAACCAATTTGAAAACGATCCAGTCCTTGGGCAATTATCTAAGGCAGCAAGAAGACCTAAAGCTCCGAAACTAAGTGAAGACTTATTGGTTGCTGCGTCTAAAGATTCATCAGTCAAAGCTGGAAAGTTCAAGCTGCCTGCTCTCTTCTTGAGTTTGGCAAGTGCTACCGCTGCAGTTGCCCTGGTCGCAGTAGTTGCCAATCCTGAAATTACAAACACTGAGCCATACTCAATGACTCAGCCCAGCGATAACTTACTTTCAAACAGTGATGAAAGCCGAGTTGATGGATCGTTTATGTCAAACCCAGATCTGCCAGGTCAAGCATCCAAGTTGTTAGAAGCAGATTTTGGAGACTTTTTTGCAAACAAAGATTGGTCCACTCAACTTGATTTAGAAGCTCGAGGATACTTTTTAGTCAGGAACAGTCAATTGTTCGAGATTTATCATCCGATTGATAGTCCATCGAAGTTCTGGGAAATCACAAGACCTAACTACCTTGAAGAACAAGGTTTCAACTCAACTGGACTTTGCAATTTCGCTCTCCCTGTGGGTCGCCCATCATTTTTGGTTTTAGCTTCAGATGGGGGTCTATATAACTTCGAACCTGCAAACCTTTGTCAAAACGGCAAGCTCTTTGAATACCTTGACGAATTGCAGGAGGCACTGAACGAATTAGGCGTTAAATCCACACCTATGTTTTAGAGGGCTTTTATTGCTCTTCTGCAGTTAGGGCAATCTCTTTTCCCTCAGCACTAGCATTTATGCATGAGTAAATTTTCAGATCGAACCAAATCCGCTTTATTAGTGATTGATGTTCAGGTTGGGGTGATGGCTGAAGCTTTTGAGCGTGATGTCAAGATTGCCAACATGTCTAAAGCTATTGAAAAGGCAAGAGCCGAATCTATTCCTGTTATCTGGGTTCAACACTCTGATGAAGAACTAGTTCTTGAAAGTGCTGAGTGGGAGATTGTTCCTGAGTTATCTCCTTTGCCTAGTGAAACTAAGGTTAGAAAGACATTTAGATCCTCTTTTGAAGAGACCAACCTTGAAGAGGTTCTAAATACTCTTGGTGTCTCACATCTGTATGTATGTGGTGCTGAAACTAACAACTGCGTTCGACACACTTCACACACTGCTCTTGAAAAGGGCTATGACCTGACTCTTATCTCAGATGCTCACACCACCACAGGCTTTGAGTGGGATGGCTATATTGTTGATGCGGCAAGGGTAATTGATGAGCAGAACACAAACTTTATGGGATATTCCCTGCCAGGTAGGACAGCTAAGGCAGTATCTGTTACCGAACTTTCCTTCTAGTCACCAATAAACTGCTAAAGACCACTATGAAAGGTGAACCAAATGGCTAATGCCGAAAAGAAAGCTGTGAAATCAGCTGGCAAGATCAGTGAAAAAGGACTAACTAGATACAACCTAGTTGCAGGTCTATTGCACTTGTTCTCTGCAATCTCTCTAACCGCAATTCTCGTGCAGATCGAAGTACAGGGTTACTTCCCAGTTACTGCTACCTACATGGATGGCCCTCCGGGATTCAGACCTGGTGACACATTCACAGACGGGGACGTGACTTTCACCTTCCCTGAGCCTGTGACAGTTGAACTGTTCACAATCAACCTAGGCGGAGCAATCATTGCTTTCCTATTGCTTTCAGCTATCTTCCATTTTGCAGTCATTTCGCCATTCTTCAAGAAGCGTTACTTCGATGGACTAGCAAACACTCACAACTACTTCCGTTGGACTGAGTACTCGTTGTCATCTTCAATCATGATTACTTCAATCATGTTGTTGAACGGTTTCACAGACTACGCAGGACTTATCGCAGTATTTGCTGTGAACGCCAGCATGATCTTGTTCGGTGCATTGCAGGAGAAGTACGAGAAGCCAGGTAACGGTAAGGCTCTTCCATTCATCATGGGTTGCATGACCGGTATCGTCCCTTGGATTGTTATTGCTATTTCAGTAATCCGTCCGGGCTACGAAGGCGCTAACGAGATCCCAGGTTTCGTCTATGGAATCGTTGCTACCATCTTCATCGCATTCAACACATTCGCTATCAACCAGGCTCTTCAGTACCGCCAGGTTGGTAAGTGGAAGGACTACCTATTCGGTGAGCGTGTATACATCACACTTAGCTTCATAGCGAAGTCACTTCTTGCTTGGCAGGTATTCTCAGGAGCTATCATTCCTGCGCTTGCCTCATAAAAACAAGACATTTAGAGTTGGCGGTCACTTAGGTGGCCGCCAGCTTCTTTTTTAAGCGCTAATTCTTTCTGCCAACTCCAGCCCTGGTGGCTGCTCTTTTTAGAGTGGCAATCAGGGCTGAGCCAGTTACAAG
>JBMOFL010000057.1:0-4313 GCA_049314335.1 Rhodoluna sp.
GAAGAAGTAATCTACGAACCGATGCCTCACTAGGAAAAACAAGATGATACTCGCAATTGATGCTGGCACCACTGGGGTAACTGCGATTGCCATAAACAAAGATGGCTCCAAATCTGCTCTGGGTTACCAAGAGTTCCCGCAACACTTCCCACAACCAGGTTGGGTTGAACATGATCTTGAAGAGATCTGGCAAGCTACTAAATCAGCTGTTAAGCAGCTTCTGGATTCTCTGGGGGAAGTGAACTTCAAAGGCCTTGGCATTACCAACCAAAGAGAGACTATAGGTATCTGGGATAAGAAAACCCTCATCTCCCCCACCCCTGCAATCGTCTGGCAGGACAGACGAACCACACAAGTTCTTGAAGACCTCAAGACTCATCCAACCTTTAATAGAGTTCAGAAGCTAACCGGTTTACCGCTAGATCCTTATTTCAGCGCATCGAAGCTTCGCTGGCTTGCCTTGAACAAACCTGAGATCTGGAAAGAGGTCACTAACGGCAATCTCATCGTTGGAACGATCGACACTTACTTAGTCTCAAGATTGACAAATGGCCAGTCACACATCACCGATGCATCTAATGCATCGAGAACTCAGCTCTATGACATTCATGAGGGTAACTGGTCTGAAGAACTTCTGGAACTATTTGATATTCCTATCCAAGCATTACCGAAAGTAGTTGACTCAAGTGGTGATCTTGCAACGACTGATCCGGAAAGCTTCTTTGGTCTGACTATTCCTATTTCAGGAATAGCTGGAGATCAGCAAGCTGCCCTATTTGGGCAAACACAGTTTGAAATTGGTGGCGCTAAATGCACATACGGAACAGGTGCCTTCATCTTGCAGAACATTGGAACTGATTCGTTAGTTCTAGACAACGGACTTATCACTACTGTTGCTTGGCAACTAAATGGAGTAAGAACATATGCAAGCGAAGGTTCTGTCTTTGTTGCAGGAGCTGCTATTCAGTGGCTTCGAGATGGCCTCAAGATTATTCCTAATGCAGCTGAGAGTGAATCTCTTGCCAAGACGGTAGAAGACAACGGCGGCGTTGTCTTCGTTCCAGCCCTTACTGGTTTAGGTGCTCCTTATTGGGAGCCAAAAGCCACCGGTTCAATCCTTGGCCTAACCAGAGGAACTACTAATGCTCACATTGCCAGAGCAACTCTTGAGGCCATAGCTTTTCAAGTTAAAGATATTTTTGATGCCATGTCACTAACGGGCATCAAACTTTCAAAACTAAAAGTGGATGGCGGGGCTTCAGCCAACTCTTTCCTAATGCAATTGCAATCAGATCAGCTTGCTGTGCCCATTGAGAGGCCTGTTCACCTCGATTCAACTGCCCTAGGCGCTGCCTATCTTGCAGGTCTAGGGGTAGGGTTCTGGTCCTCTCTGGAGCAACTCAAGGAACTCAACCCAGTGGATGCCTCCTTCCAGCCAGAGCCAGTTAGCCCTGAAGCCTATAGCCGTTGGAAAAGGGCAGTTGAAGCCACAATCTTGTTCGCTGAATAAGTCAAACTACCTTCTTAGATGTTTGAATCTATTGTTCGCTTGTGAGAATATATCCCCATGCGTAAATTACTAGTAATAACCCTGTCTGCTGCTGTCATTGCAGCTCTTCCGCTTTCTTCTGCACAAGCTGAAGTTGACTACGGCGTTCACGTCTATATGTCAGCACCTAAGGTTCAGGGCACTCCCTTGACCAACAATTTCACCACCGAAACATTCGATGCTTTTGAAGCTGGAGCGCTCCCAACCGCGCTGAGCATCGGAACCGTCAATGGAACGGGAAGAATTGATGATGGAGGTGACTACGGAGGTGCTTCTTCATCTACTTCAATTCCTGTAACTGGTGGAGTATCAAGCAGATACATGACCACTTTCAACAATGCGAACTCGGAATTGCTTCCAATCGCTATTGATCTAGCAAGTCCAGCAAAGTACCTCGGTTTGTGGTGGTCAGCTGGAAGCCCAAGCAACCAGGTTAAGTTCTTCAGCGGTGACCAAGAAGTCGCATCCATGACTACAGCGGCACTTATGACAAAGCTTTCAGCACCGACACAGTCAGCTAAAGATGGAACAACCACCTACACCTCAACCGACTACTTCGGTAACCCAGTTAACAACGGTGCTTCTGGAGAGCCTTTCGTTTACCTTAACGTGTATGCGATTGGCGGAACTAGCTTCGACAGAGTTGAACTAAGTGGTGGCGGTTTCGAATTTGACAACATTACTGTTTCAGATCTAGAGAACGAACCTGCTTCATCCCTTGTTGATGTTGAGTTCATCCCTGGCCTATTCGAGCCTGTGGTTGAAGACACTGAAAATGAGACCACCGACACAGGTACTGAGGAAACACTTGCCGACACTGGAGCAGACACTTCTGCTCTTGGCTTTGGAGCGCTTGGTTTGATGATTGCCGGAGCACTTGCTCTAGCAGTGTCAAGATTCAGACGTCGAGCATAATCAATACCAACTAAACCTAAAGCCCCCAACCAATACAAGGTTGGGGGCTTTTGTTTATCTCCTGAAGTCCAGAGTTCTAGCCAGATAGGGCAACCCGACAGAATTGGCTCTTGGAAAGATTAGAATAAAGGGGTTGTATTTTTGGGCCTCTAGCTCAGTTGGTTAGAGCAACGGACTTTTAATCCGTGGGTCGTCGGTTCGATCCCGACGGGGCCTACCAATTTGAAACCCCCGCCATCTTTTGTTTGGCGGGGGTTTCAAATTCTTAGAGAATGAATTTTCGGCCAGTTGAAAAAATTTTTCACGCATAGAGCGCCACGCGCAACAAAGATATAAATTACTGAGAGCAACTCGGGTAGATTGTAGGTAAGTTCCCAAATCGAAAGAGAATCGCAATTAATTTCAAGATTTCACTGCAAGACGGTAAGGTTCTCGCCCAAGCGGCCTACTCAGCAACGGTAACCATTGGTTTTAGCTATCTGATTGGACTAGCCACCCAGCAAAACATGCTTCTTGTTGGCGCCATCCCGCTGGGCATCTTGCTTGTCGGACTGCTCTTCTGGCTCCCACCTCGTGCACAACTCATCTCCTGGGCGGCTGTGACTGCATGGCTACTTTCCTCTGTTTATCTAGGTAGCTCAGACCTCGAATACTTCATGCTGATTCTTGTTTTCTTGGCAGCAATCGCTGGAGTGTTCTGGTCGCCTTGGTTCTTAGCTGCCATCTGGTTCATCCACCCGCTATGGGACATGATTCCGAGAGAGCTCTCAGACGCCCAACATGATCTTCCTCTTGCTTGTTTGATGTATGACTTAGTAGTCGCCGTTTATCTTGCATGGAGAACTCGCAAAGGCTTCTTCAAAGAAGCAACCGCAGCCACTCCAAACACTAAGGGTTTTCTTGCAAGCGGAGCGGGCAGAACTCTTGCCGCCATTGGCATGCTTTCAGTGTTAATTATTGAAATCTTCGCGGTTGGCATGGTTTCTATGGACCAGCTATCCCTATGGGTTGCTGCTCCTGTAGCACTAGCTCTTATTTCCAGCACTCTTTGGCTTCCTATTGAAGGCAAGAAAATATTCTGGCTGGTATTCACTATCTGGACCGGGATGACATTTGCTCACTCAGGTGAGATTCTTGAAATTCTCATCTTTGGTCTGATAATTCTTCTTGCAGTTCTTGGGTTTAGAGTCTCGGTAAGCTACTTTGCCATTGCTTGGACATTCCATGCCTTCTGGGGGCTAATGCCAAGAGAGCACCTATCCCATGAGACAGCATTGCTTATGGGACATTGGATGCTTCCGGTTGCAGGATTCATCTTTGAAATCAGCATTGCTGCCTACCTCTTTTGGCTATCAAGAAAAGCAGTGGCTTCAAGTTAGAAATCAACAACGGACTTTTAATCCGTGGGTCGTCGGTTCGATCCCGACGGGGCCTACCAAAATTGAAACCCTCGCGACAATTAGTTGCGGGGGTTTCAGCTTTGTTCCTATAGGTACATGTCCAGTCTTGAAGTAATCAACTTCTTGAGAGACTTCACACTTCCAGATAGTGCTTTTAGATCTGTTGAATCTAGGAACATAGAAATTGACTGGTCTGGATATTCCAGAAGCATGCAAGGCTCTCGGCCTTCGGATGCCTTCGTCTCACGTTCATTACGTTCGTTTAGGTGAATCATTTTCACCATGATTCCGTGCTCTGCCAGCAGGTGAGCTTCAAGCTCTTTGAAGGCAGCCTTCTTCTTTATCGGTGAGTGAGAAATGTCACAGAGACTGCAACTTCTAGTCCCAATTAGGTGTCCAAAAACGTAGGCAAGCTCGCCACGCAATCCGCCGTCAGCGTTATAGACCCC
>JBMOFL010000058.1:0-4300 GCA_049314335.1 Rhodoluna sp.
GGCCGTCTAGGCGGCGCTAAGACATGCGCATTGCCAGAGAATTGGCTTGATTCCCGTGAACTCGTGGGAGACCAGCGTAAGGTACTGCTAGAGGCAGAACTTGGAGTTTCAGGCGGATGAGTACAGACAAATACAGCGAATTCGATAAGGAAAGGTTCCTTACCGAAGAAGGTTCTGGCCGCAGTGCTAGAACTGAATTCGCTAGAGACCGCGCTCGAGTTACTCACTCTTCAGCCCTTAGAAGACTTGGAGCTAAGACTCAAGTTCTACAACCTGGTTCGAATGACTTTGCTAGAACGCGTCTAACCCACTCTTTAGAAGTAGCTCAAGTAGGCCGAGAGATGGCAGTTGAGTTTGGCATTGACCCTGACATTGTTGATACCGCTTGTCTTGCACATGATCTAGGTCATCCACCTTTTGGTCACAATGGTGAAAAAGGTTTGAACGAGTGGGCTAAAGATTATGGGGGTTTTGAAGGTAATGCTCAAACCCTTCGACTGCTTACTCGTATCGAACAAAAGGTTTATAGCAAAGATGGTGTGGCATTTGGTTTGAATCTAACCAGAGCAAGCCTTGATGCTAGTTGCAAATATCCTTGGACCAGAGAGTTTGCTGTTGAGGATTCAGGTGCAGATAGATCAATCAAGTTCGGCGTCTATGAAGATGATGTTCCGGTATTTGAATGGTTAAGGGAAGGTGCCAAAGATCGAGTGAAGTGCTTTGAGGCACAGATTATGGACTTCAGTGATGATGTTGCCTATTCAGTTCACGACTTTGAAGATGCAGTGGTGGAAGGATTCATAAAGTTAGAACAGCTCAAGGGTTCTGCTCAAGAAGACGCCATCGTCAAAGAGATTGAACGTTGGAACGGTAATCGTATTGAATCTTCTGTGTTGGCTGCAGCTTTAGACAGATTGCAAGCTAATCAGTACTGGCTAACTAGTTATAGTGGGACTCCTCGTGAGCAAGGGCAACTAAAGAACCTAACTTCCTCTGTGATTGGATCATTTGTTTCCAGAACCACTGCTGAAACATTCAAAGCCAACGCTGATTCTCTTTTTGCTAGGTATGCAGCCGACGTGATTGTGCCAGAAGAAGTTGAAGCAGAGATCGCGATCTTCAAGGGCCTTGCTTCCTATTTCCTAATGTCCTTGAAGGACAGAGTTGGTTACTACGACGACCAAAGAACTTTGCTCAGTGAACTAGCAGATGTTTTATTAGCCTCAAATGGCAAACACCTAGATGGTTATTCGCTAGAGGCCTGGAATAGAGCTAAGTCAGATATTGAACAGCACCGAGTAATTGTTGATCAAATTGCTGTTCTAACTGATGCGGCAGCAGTGAAGATGCATGAAGTGCTGGTTTTGAAAAAGGATAGTAACTAATGGCTGGGCGTATCCCAACTCGTGATATTGAAGCCATCAAACAGCGAGTGAACATAGCCGACATTGTTGGAGAGTATGTCCAGCTCAAAGGAGCAAGCGTCGGCTCTCTCAAGGGATTATGTCCATTCCACGATGAAAAGTCACCTTCCTTCAACGTAAGACCGGATCAGGGCTTCTACCACTGCTTTGGTTGTAGCGAAGGAGGGGATGTCTATAAGTTCCTCCAGAAGATTGAGAACATCACCTTCTATGAAGCTGTTGAGAAATGCGCTTCAAAGATTTCATACCAGATTACCTACGAAGCTGGTAGCAATCGCGACGAGGGCGTAAATAGGGCTAGGTTGCTAGCTGCTAATGAGGCAGCCGCAAAGTTCTTTGCTGCAGCACTTGGTTCCCCTGAGGCGCAGACCGCGAGAGATTTTCTCACTCAAAGAAAGTTCGATAAGGAAGCAGCTGAGTACTTTGGTATCGGGTATGCACCAAAGGGTTGGAACAGCCTTGGTGATGCTTTAAAGAGTGAGGGATTTACTGAAGAAGAGTTGGTCAAAGTCGATCTGTTGGTTGCCAAAGAAGGTCGCACCTACGATAAGTTCCGCGGAAGACTGGTTTGGCCGATTAGAGATGCAACGAATTCTGTAATCGGTTTTGGTGCCCGCAAGATTTATGAAGATGACCCATTAGCTAAATACATCAACACAGGTGAGACTCCGGTTTATCACAAGTCGCAGGTGCTCTACGGGTTGAACTTAGCTAAGAAAGACATTGCTAAGAATCGTCAGGTAGTTGTTGTTGAGGGTTATACAGATGTCATGGCTTGCCATCTAGCCGGAGTTACCACTGCCGTTGCTACCTGTGGAACTGCATTTGGTGATGACCACATTAGGAAGATAAATCAAATCTTTGGAACCGGTGGAGAATCGGCAGAGGTGGTTTTCACTTTTGACCCTGATGCAGCAGGTCAGAAAGCTGCAATGAGAGCTTTCGAATCCTCAGGCAAATTCATTGCCTCAACTTTCGTGGCAGTCGGTCCTGAAGGTTTTGATCCTTGCGATCTCAGAATTCAAAAAGGCGATTCTGCTGTGCAGTCAATGATTGCAACAAAGAAACCTATTTATGAATTCGCTTTAGATCAAAAGATTTCAGGTCATGATCTCAGTTCCTACCCTGGGCGCTTATCTGCAGCTACTTCTGCTGTGACAGTACTGACTCGCATTACGGATTTAGGGTCTCGAGAAGAGTATGTGAGAACCCTAGCTGGCAAGGTGCAGCTGGGTAACGATGAGATCAACCGCCTTCTAAGTGCAGAGCTCACTAAGCAGAGAGCTGCCGCGGTAGCCAACTCTAGACGTGGTGAGTCCACTTATCTTCCACCAGAAATGAACCCTGGCGAACCACCACCACCTGAAGATGGCCCTGAGTTTCCAATGCCTAATCTTCAAGATGCCAACACCAGATTGGAGCAAGAAGTTTTAGCTGTGCTACTTCAAGTCCCATCTGCTTGGTCACCCGAGGCGGCACTTCAAATCTGTGAACAAATGTTTGGCACTCCTGCCTATGTTGTTATTGCTCAATCGGCAGCACAGTCAATTGCGTCTATTCACCAACCAGATTGGTTTAACCAGATTGGTTCAAAGACTCCTGAGGTGCTGCATTCACTGGTTAGGCAACTTGGCAGCAAGGAACTTCCGGTTAGAAACCCTGATGAGATTCATACTTATGCAGTTGGTGTAATTGCCAGCGCTCAACGAAAGATGCTAACCCGTCAACGCGATTCGATGAGAGCTACTCTCGCTCAGTTAGATGCGGAAACAAATTCGGCTGAGCACATAGCCATGCAAAGGCAACTGATGGCGATTGAAGCTCAGATTAGAGAATTGAAATGACGATAGACAGAAATAAGGTGACTATCGCACCTAAAAGTTTCCCTGCCTACGAGCAAGCAGTTTTTGAAAGTGGATCTGCGTTAGCTGAGATGGATGAAACAGTTGGTGCACTGATATGGACTGATTACTCAGATCCAAAAGGACTAAAAGAACTGCTGGCTAGTAATCCGCAACTTGAATTTGTTCAGTTACCTTTTGCTGGAGTGGACGCCTTTCAAGATGTTCTTGACGCGCCTGTCCGATTTGCTTGTGCTAAGGGTTCATATCGTGAACCTGTTGCTGAACATGCTCTGATGCTAGCTATGGCATTAGGCAGAGTTATCCCCGAGCGAGTAAGAGCGACTAGTTGGGGCAGAAAGTTCGCAGCATCTTTATACGATGCCAACATCTTGATTGTTGGAGCAGGTGGCATCACCGAAGAGCTAATCAAACTGTTAGCGCTGTTTAGATGCAACATAACTGTGGTGAGAAACAGACCAGGGGATATTGCTGGAGCCACAACTACGGTCCAACTACCTCAGTTGGATAAACATCTGCCAGATGCTGACTGGGTTTTCTTAGCCTGTTCGCTTACCGACGCTACTCGTAATCTTTTCAACCTAGAGCGATTCAGGAAAATGAAGGAGTCTGCTTATCTAGTCAACATAGCCCGAGGTTCTGTTGTGAACACCTTGGATCTGGTCCAGGCCCTCAATGATGGCCTTATAGCAGGAGCGGGCGTGGACGTTACAGATCCTGAACCTCTACCTGATGGGCACCCACTTTGGAGCGCAAAGAACGTGATAATCACGCCACATACGGCTGATACCAATGCTCAGGTTGTTAGGTTGTTTTCTATTCGCATCAAGGAAAATCTTGCTGCCTATAAGGGTTTAGGGGGCTGGGTAGGGCTAGTTGACCCTGAACTTGGCTACTAATTGGCTTAGGCAAGAAAAAGCCTGAAGTTTTTGGTAAAGTATGAAAGTTGCTTAGGCAGCATTCCTCGGTAGCTCAATTGGCAGAGCAATCGGCTGTTAACCGATAGGTTCTTGG
>JBMOFL010000059.1:0-4270 GCA_049314335.1 Rhodoluna sp.
CAGCGAAGTAGCTGCTGCCTTCAATCTAGAAGAAGTTGTCTTCGTTCCAACCGGTTCTCCATACCAAAAGCAGAACGTTACCCCTGCTGAACATCGTTACCTGATGACTGTTATTGCAACAGCATCTAACCCTCGCTTCAAGGTCTCCAGAATAGATATTGACCGTGGTGGCGATACATACACCTTTGACACTTTGACTGAGATGCAAAAAATGTATCCAGATGCAGAGCTGGTCTTTATTTCAGGTGCTGACGCTATCGCACAGATCCTGACCTGGAAAGAAGTGGACCGGTTATGGTCACTTGCTCACTTTGTTGCAGTAAGTCGCCCAGGTCACAAGCTCACTATCCCTCAAGCTCCTCAAGGTGCTATCTCAACTCTTGAGATTCCAGCTCTTGCTATTTCCTCAACTGATATCAGAAGAAGAGTCGATGACAGTCAACCAGTTTGGTATCTGGTGCCTGATGGTGTTGTTCAATACATAGCTAAAAACGAACTGTATGGTCAACATGACTAATTTTGACCCTAACCAACCACTAACCCGAAAAGCTATGCGAGAGCAAGCAGAAGCTATTGCTGCTCGTCAAGCTGCTGAGCAAGGCCTAACTGTTGATCCTGTAGTTAGAGAGCCTGCTAAAGAAGAAGTTCAAGATGTCAAAGACATTGAAGCTGCGATCACTGAGGTTGAAGTTGATGATGACGGTAATCCTCAATTTAAGACTTCTAACTCTCTAACTGGTGAATTCACCGGTGCAAACCTGATCATTGAACCACCGCTTGATATCACTCAAGGTGGAGCTTTGATTACTGATTCAGGTGAAGTAGTGAGCACTGGAAGCATTGATATCAGTAGCTTGATTACTCCAACCGGTGAGATTCCAATCATTGCCATGATTGATGGCTCAGATGAGGATCTCGATAGAGATGCTCAGGTTAACTACATTCCAGGCATACCACCGATGCGTGCATCAGGAGTTATTGCTAAGACTCAAGGACAACCTGGTATCCCAGGTGGCGCTCACAAGGGAATCAACCCATACTTGTCTATAGGGTTACTTACCCTCGCAGCACTACTAATCGCCGGTGGCATAGCGTTATCCGTCATATTCGGCATTTTCAACTAAACCAAAGAAAGCAATTCATTGACTGCAACTAAACGCGCCATCGACATGACCATGGTTGCAGCTACCGCTGCATCAGAAAAGCTAGGAGAGAACCTAGTTGCTCTTGATGTGAGTATTCCTTTCGTGCTCGCTGATACCTTCCTAATCGCATCTGGTCGAAACGACAGACAGGTTGCAGCTATCTCTGACTCAATCGAAGAGAAGATGCTTGAAGCAGGTCACAAGTTACTCAGAAGAGAAGGTAAGACAACGGGGCGTTGGATCTTGCTTGATTTTGGAGATATCATCTGTCACGTTATGCATGAAGAAGACAGAGTCTTCTATGACATTGAAAGACTCTGGAAGGACTGCCCAGTGATCTCCCTGGAGGCAATTAAAGTCCCTCAGGAGATGTAGTAATCTAGAGGAGTTCGGGCCTATGGCGCAGCTGGTAGCGCACCTGCATGGCATGCAGGGGGTCAGGGGTTCAAATCCCCTTAGGTCCACGAAAAGAAACCCTCGGAATCAAATCCGAGGGTATTTCTTTATCTAGGCCTAAAAAGCCCCAAGGCAAATACAAGTGGGACTGCTGATAAACCTAAAAGCACAAGCCCTAATTCATCCCCAAGGTTTCGAAGGTAGAGACCTGAACCTAGCAGCGTTGCAAAGATTACGGCCGAAGTAAGCCTTCTAACGCTGGAATCTAGAACCCGAAGTCTCTTCTCGGTTTCAGGAGATCTAGAACTCAGTGTTCCCTTATCAACCTTGAAGGTTAGTTCCTCCAAGCGCTTGGGCAGCCTTGCCAGGGTAACCACTGTTTCAATCAGGTTTCCGGCAAGAGATCTAATAACTCCACCACCTTGAGAGAGTAATGTTCTGGCAAATGGGTCAACTGCATCCCAGAGGTTGAAGTTCTTATTAAGCGCACTAGTCACACCTGAAATGAGAGAGAGTGAGCGGAAGATCAGCAAGAAGTTTTCTGGCAGCTGGAAGGGGAGTGTTCTGATGATTTGGCTGTACTCAAGAGCTAGATCTCTGATTTCGCCTGAGTCGGTTTGAATAAGCTCTGCAACTCCCAGACCACCGAATCTCTCGAAGAGAGTTTCCAGTGCTCGTTCCAGTTCATACTCATCTGCACTCGGTAAGAGGAACTTCAGACGCTGAGTGGCCTCTAAGCTCGCTCTAGCGTCTCGAGATGCGAGAGCAACTAAGAGTCTCTGCAGGTTTAGTCTCACCTCGTTCGTGATCTCACCCATCATTCCAAAGTCGATGTATGTGAGGCTAAATGAGTTACCTGAAAGAGAAACTGTAGGGGTGACAAAGATATTTCCTGGGTGAGGGTCAGCGTGGAAGAAACCGGTAATGAAGTATTGCTGGAAGGTGACCCTAGCTAGTTCAGCGGCAACCGCACTTGGATCAATACCAGCAAGTTCCAGAGCAGCAACATCTGTGATTTTGATTGCGCTTACATCACTCAAAGTGAGTACACGTCTAGCAGATCTTTCCCAGACAACTTCAGGCACAGAAACGCGGTCATCACCAGCAAAGTCTGCTTTGAAGCGAAGTAAGTTCTTTGCCTCGTTTAGGTAGCTAATTTCCTGATAGCTAGTTTCGGCAAACTCTTCTACCAGTGCTGGCGCATCCGCTCTTCTAGAAACCAGTCGAATTCTAGAGAGAATTCTTCCAACTCGTCGGAGTGCCCTAATGTCAACTTCAACAATCTCTTCAATGTTTGGTCTGAGAATCTTTACGATGACATCTGAATATCCAACTTCATCCGAGAGCAGAGTTGTCAATCTAGCTCGGTGAGCCTGACCCAGTGAAGCTGCTGCAATTGGATTCGATTCAAATGATTCGAAAGCATCGCTAACTCGAAGTCCTAACTCTCGTTCAATCTGAGCAAGTATTTCTGCGAAGTTTTCTGGCTGAACTTCATCCTGAAGTCCTTCAAGCTGGCTAGTGATTGATTCAGGAAGGACGTCAAGACGAGAAGAAAGGAATTGACCCAGCTTGATCATTAGACCACCTAGGTCAACTGCTAGGTCATGGAACTTTCTTGCCTGTCTTGAGATTCTCTTTATTCGATGCTTACCAGTGATCTTCCCCAATCCAATTTTGGGAAGGGCTAGTTCGAACCACCAAGTTTGAATGAGAACAGCGGTAGCGAAACGCATGATGCGTCGATACCTAGCCTTGAGGGCTCTGGTATTTCTAGATTTTGAATCAACCTGTGATTCGTCTAGCATGCTCTAGCCTTCAGCAAGAATTGCGTAGACCTTGCGACGGGTCTCATCTACCAACTCAGCGGCACGCTTCTGTTGGTCAGGAGTTCCGTGCTGAGCAACCTGTGAAAGTGCTTGAGCAAGTTTGGCTCCAGCTTTTAGATTCTCAGAAGATGTTTTCATCCAGTTGTTATCTGCAGAAGCAGTTACCTTCTCTGACTCCTTTAGTTTTGCTGCTGATTCCTCGAGGAACTTCTTGCCCTCTTTGGTGAGGGAGTAAACGCGAAGTTCCTTTTCAATCTTGATAGAAACTAACTTCTCATCGTGAAGCACTTCTAGAAGTGGGTAAATCTTGTTTGCACCAGGAGTCCAAATTCCTCCACTAGAAAGAAGAATCGCCTGAGTTACTTCCTTACCGTTCTTCGCTCCACCAGCTAGTACTGAGAGAACGGCTAGGCGAATCTCCGTATCGCTAGGTTCATTTTTGACAAGATTTCCAGCTCCGCTAACTGCAGAGGAGACTAAACCTCTGATTCCATCGACTACTTCAGAGAGATCAAATTTCATGCCTGAGTTGTTCAAAATTACCCTTTCAAGAGCTAACTAATTCCAATTTTACCCAACCCCAACACGTACTCAATGCCAAACTTGTTAGATGCTCACACTCGGAATTGATTTAGCTGCAGAAGCCAAAGGCACTGCCCTAACTCAAATCCTTTGGTCCAAAGATCAAGCCGAGATTGTCCAATTACAACTCGGGGTTGAAGACGAAGTAATCGTTCACTACGCCCTTGACTCAGAGAAGATTGGCATCGACTGTGCACTTGGTTGGCCAACCGATTTCGTTCAATTCCTCAACGCACACTCAGTCAACGACCCAGAAGCTAAGCCAAGTGGAGATATTGACTGGAGGAGAAGGCTCTCCTTTAGAGAGACCGACAGGCA
>JBMOFL010000060.1:0-4231 GCA_049314335.1 Rhodoluna sp.
CAAGGAATGATTCTGATTGAGAGAGTCATTACTAGATTCGTGCTGCGTGAATCGCGCTTACTAAAATTGCCCTTGCTCCAATGTCGTATAGCTCATCCATTTTGGAATTCGTTTCGTTACGAAGCACCAAAGCCCTAACAGCCACCCAGTTAGGATCCTTTGTAGGAGATATGGTTGGTGACTCTATGCCAGGTGTAATCGCTGATGCTCGTTCAATCAAGTTTGCTGGGCAATCGTAATCAAAGATCACATACTCGCGAGCAACGATTACTCCGTTCAGCCTTCTTAGTAATGAAGCATGTCTGTCTGAATTCTCTAAATTAGCAATCAGATACGCTGACGATTCTAGAATCACCTCACCAAACGCTTCTAAGCCAGCTTGTCTAAGAGTGTTTCCAGTGGAGACCACATCAGCAATTAGATCTGCTACTCCAAGACTCACAGCAGTTTCCACTGCACCATCCAAAGCGATGACTGTAGCTGCGATGTTCCTTTCGTCAAGGTAGTCAGCAACAATGTTTGGATAGGCAGTTGCTACTCGTTTGCCTGCAATTTGTTCAATGTTCTTGAACTCACCAATAACACCAGCAAAGGTAAACTTCGATTGCCCGAAGTTCAAGTCCGCAACACGAACAGCTTTTGATCGGCTGTCCTTAAGAAGATCTAACCCAGTTATACCTAGATCTAAAGCTCCAGTGCCAACATAAGTTGCAATGTCTCGAGGTCGTAGGTAAAAGAACTCAATGTTGTTAGCCGCGTCTAGAACTCGAAGAGTCTTTGTGTCCTTACGAACCGCATAGCCTGCCTCAGCCAACATTGCAGTTGCGTAGTCAGCCAGAATACCTTTGTTCGGCACAGCAACTTTTAGCATGCTCATCTAGTAACGCTCCTCAAGATCTTGTAAAGTCAATCCCTTTGCCACCATAAGCACCTGCAAGTGGTAAATAAGTTGGCTAATTTCAAGAGCAAGGTCGTCATTGGTTTCATGCTCCGCTGCCATCCAAACCTCTGCTGCTTCTTCTACGATCTTCTTACCTATGGCGTGTACGCCTAGATCGAGCAAGAGCTTGGTGTTTGAGTCAGATTCAGCCGAAAGGGATTTCAGCTGAATCTCATTGAACAGGGCTTCGAAGGTCTTCATCAACCCATTTTACAGTTGAAACTAGTTGCTAAGGGTTGCTGCCTCGGCAGTTTGCCTCAGTTGAGTAATCATGGCGTTCCGGTCAAGACTGCCAAAAACAGAACTACCGGCCACGAAGGTATCAGCCCCAGCAGCAGCTGCTTTGGAGATGGTAGCTAAATCAATCCCACCGTCTACCTGTAACCAGGTTGCTGGATTCTCGTTTGCTATCAAGGAACGCACACTTGCAATCTTTTCAATCGAAGTCGGAATGAATGACTGTCCTCCAAATCCTGGTTCGACCGACATGACCAGAATCTGATCGAAATGCTCCATGAGGCCTTGCAGAACTGAAACAGGTGTATTTGGCTTGAGCGACAACCCAGCGCGAGCACCCGATGCCTTTATGGATTTGGCAACATCGACAACATTCTCGCAAGCTTCGTAGTGCACAGTGACTGAGAAAACACCAAGCTCCGCGTACTTTGGCGCCCAATGATCGGGGTTTTCTATCATTAGGTGAACATCGAGAGGAAGAGTCGTAATCTCTTGCATTCGCTTGACCATTCCCGTTCCAAAGGTCATATTTGGTACGAAATGACCGTCCATGACATCGACGTGAATGCCATCAGCGCTACTGATGGTTGCAAAGTCTCGTTCCAGATTGACGAAGTCGGCACTAAGTATGCTCGGTTGGATTCTAACGCTCATGAATAAACCCTATTGCCCTACTAGTCCTTTGTGAGCATGGCCATAAACATGCAGTCAGTGTTGTCTCGGTGAGTGTAGAGCTGAACTGTCTTTCGATTGGCAGGTAAGGAGCTTCCCAGCAGAGATTCATTCAAACTCTTGGTGAGGTCGAGAACTCTCAGTCCAAGTGTCCTTTGTGCCTTATCTACTATGGCCACGGTTTCGGATAGATGCGGAGAACAGGTTACGTAAAGCAATAATCCGCCGGGTTTAAGTGCCTTACTCGCACTCTCCAACAATTCGAATTGGAGTTGAGTCAGAGCCTTGAGATCTTCAGATGATTTCCGCCATCTAGCTTCAGGGCGTCTACGAAGCGCACCAAGCCCACTGCAAGGAGCGTCAACTATTATCCGATCGAAAGCGTTCGGTTGTAGGTTCCCAAACTCTCGACCATCCTGTATTGACAATTCGACATTTGGGAAAGGCTTAAGCGCTTTTGCTACAAGCTTGGCTCGATGTTCCTGCACTTCATTTGCTAGCAGATTGACCTCGGATTGTTCCGCGAGCGCTGCCAGCAGTGCTGCCTTTCCTCCAGGGCCTGCACACATGTCTAGCCAACGTTCATCTTTAGTTACATCTTTGAAGCCGACCAACGCTAAGGCAGCCAACTGGGAGCCCTCATCCTGAACTCGTGCGCTGCCAATTCGCACTTCAGTTATATCGCCGGGGTTACCTGACTCAATTGAAAAACCGTAAGGACTAAAGCGGTTTGGCAACGTACCCTCGTAATCAAAATCTTCAACTTTAGACAGGCCAGGAAGAGCTACGAGGTTCACAAACGCTGGGTGGTTATTGGTAGCTAGCAAATCTTCTATTTCATCGCCTAATCCGTCCGCAGTTAGAGCTTGAGCTAGAGCTCTGACAATCCACTGCGGATGGCTGTATTGAATTGAGAGAAATTCAACTCTTGATGACACCTTGTCTTCAGCGACATCTACCCATTGATCGAAGTTCTTCTCACTGACTCTGCGCAAGACGCCGTTAGCGAATCCGACAGCCTTTTCACCAACTACAGCACGGATCAGATTGACAGTTTCGTTTATGGCAGCGTGGGGAGGAATTCTCATCTTCAGAAGTTGATGGCTTCCCATCCTCAAAGCATTGAGAACTGTTGCATCAATTTCATTGACCGGCCTTGAGCTGACTTGATTTAGTATGAAATCGTAAGTTAGCTGCCACCTAATGGTGGAGAAAGCGAGTTCCTGCGCCAATGCAGAATCGCGTGTGTTAAGTTTCGCCTCCTCAAGCAAACCTGGCATGACCAGGTTCGCGTAGCTGTCCTCGAAGGTTACTTTATTCAGTAGATCGAGAGCAACACTTCGCGCAGTAATCGGAGTTCTCATGAAAGTGTTACTGCTTGATTCTGTCCGTTAGCCCAGTCTCTTGCGGACATTGGATTGCGTGAAGCTGGTTGAACTTCCAAAAGCTCAAGAACGCTATTACTGCCACATGAAACGAGGACTCTCTCGTCTAGCAATGTAACCTCTCCAATGGGAAGTTGATTTTCTGCTGAAGATATCACCCGTGCTCTAAGAATTCGCATGGGTTCCCCCTGATAGTTACACCAAGCCATTGGCTCTGGATTCATTGCTCGAATGAGATCTGACAACTGCTTGGCTTCCAGTTTAAAATCGATCCTGGCTTCTTCTCTGGAGGTCTTCGGAGCCAGTGTTACTTCGCCTACTTGCTCGCGAAGGCTATAAGTTCCGGAGTAGATACTTGGAAGCTCAGCATTGAGAAGGCTCACGCCAAGCAGTGAAAGTCTGGACAGTAAGTCTCCAGCGGTCTCATCAGGCTGGATGGTTGTCTGCAGATTGGCAACTAAAGGACCCGTATCCAAGCCAGAGTCGATCTTGAAAAGCGTGACGCCTGTTTCGGAGTCACCGTTTTGTATCGCTCTCTGCACGGGCGCAGCTCCTCGCCATTTAGGCAGCATACTGAAATGCAAATTAAACCATCCAGTTGGCAGAGCCATAAGAGATTCTTCTCGCAGAATAACTCCATAGGCGACGACAATTGCTAAATCAATTTTATGTTTGGCAATCTCTATCAATGTGTCAGAGTCAACTCGGTTGGCCTTTAGAACTGGCAAACCTCGAAGAGCTGCAAACTCTGCAACCGGAGATGCAGTCAGAACCTTCTTGCGTCCAAGCGGAGAGTCTTCACGGGTTAGAACTGCTACTACCTCGTGACCTGATGCCAAGATGCCTTCAAGTACGGTTGCCGCGGTTGCAGGTGTACCTGCGAATAGAATTCTCATCGGTCTTAGATTACTTTGCTGTCATCCATGTTGATGCGATAAACGCGTTCGCCCGGCTTTTTTGCTTTGCTGGACCTCGTTAGCTTTTGAGCCGCACTACT
>JBMOFL010000061.1:0-3997 GCA_049314335.1 Rhodoluna sp.
GGTCTAGACCAGCTTGCTCGTATTGGCTTCAACACTCTAGGTCTGCAGACCTACCTAACTGCTGGCCCTAAAGAAACTAGAGCTTGGACCATCAAGAAGGGAGCAACAGCACCACAGGCTGCTGGCGTTATTCACACTGATTTCCAGAGAGGCTTCATCAAAGCTGAAATCGTTTCTTTTGATGACCTAATCGCAGCTGGTTCAATGAACGATGCTAAAGCAGCAGGTAAAGTCCGCATGGAAGGCAAAGAGTACGTCATGCGTGATGGAGATGTTGTTGAGTTTAGGTTCAACGTTTAGCAGCTTAGGCCAAGGGCTAAAGTCGCTCTAACCGTGAGATACTTCAAGAACTAGATCTGCGGAGGAGGTGTGATTATGTTAGATGACAAGGAATGTAACTGTGGCGAAGGCTGCAAGTGTTCAGGTAACTCAAACGACTAGAAACCGAAGTTTGGTTCTCTGAATCAAATGCTAGAAAGAGACGACTTAGTCGTCCTCTTCTTCATCTTCGTAGTCTTCATCATCTTCTTCGTCATCATGATCACCGTGGTGGCCGTCATGACCGTAATCGTCGTGGTCATCTTCATCTGATTCTTCGTAAGAATCATCGTTTCCATCTTCATCTTCTTCATCATCACCGTTGCCACCGAAATCAATCGGAGGTAACACTGGAGTAGTTGGAAGTGGAGTTGGAACAGGAGTAGGTGAAGGATTTACTGGAGTGATGTCAACTGGGTTACCGGCACCATCTACTGGTGCAGGGGTTTCACCAGGTAGCTTGGCAGAAGGATCAGTGTCTGAAATCTGACTGATGCTCGGCGAGTTGATCTCTGATGGTGCAGAGTTTGCCATTACAGCAAATGTTGAACCACCGATTGCTGTTCCAGCGATTACTAGGCTGGCTAGTGCTTGACTTGAAATACCCATTTGGTTTCCTCTTTTCACTTCCAACCTAAGACTACTAACTGAACGCAGTATGCCTAGGGCCTGTGTTTAGTCTGTGTGTTCTAGAACTCGGTGCTGGCTATAACTGCCTTGCCTTCTTTGATTCCCGCCAATAAAACACTGACAACATGACTTGCGGTCATGCCTTCAGGGAAGGCAGGGGCTGTGCCAAAGATGGCTCTTGAAGCAAGTCCAGTTTCAGTGTGTCCAGGCTTAGCATCAGTTACTTGAATCTTGTCTCTGCGGAACTCTTGAGTAATGGTAGCTAGATAGCTAGCGTGAGCAGTCTTGCTAACTGTGTATGAAGACATGCCAGGGAATACCTTCTCTGAGACAACACCGGTTATTCCAGCAACAAATGACTCAGTATCTTTATCGAGAACTAGCAGAGGGTGAAGGGCAGAAATGATTGCTGCTGGACCTAGGTTATTGATCTGCATAAGTTTGGCTGAGTCTTGAGCACTGGTCTCTGTTGCTTTGGCAAAGCCTACGACTCCGGCTGCATTGATGATTCCATTGATTGGGCTGTTGGCATCTAAAAGGTAGTCGGTGAGGGTCTTGATGCTCTCCGGTATTTCTAGATCAACCACTAACTTCAATGTTGTCTCGGCAGGTATCTTCGCAGCAGTCTCTGGGTTTCTAGCTGTGGCCATTACCTTTGCTCCCTGAGCGCTGAGCTGTCTAACTAGTTCAGCACCTAAAACACCCGAGCCACCTAGAACCAATATGTTCTTACCTGTAAATTCCATATCTTTATTATGCCGTTATCTTTACAAGGTCTTTTAACTGATGCAGGGCTCTAGATTTATCAAATGGAGATCAGTAGACAAAAGTTCCTTATCGGTGCTGCTAGCACTCTTCTTATCCCTACTGTGGAAGCTGCCGAAGCCCGTTCGACCACTATCACAAGATTGCCTTCAAATAAGGCCAAACGTCTTGCCTGGACAATTGATGATGGCGTGAGCGCAGATGCCGTTAAGTCCTATTTAGATATTGCTGAAAAGGGTGAACATCACCTAACCCTGTTTTTATCAAGCATGTATCCGTCCTGGCGCACACACTCCAAACAGATAACGCGCTTGCTTGCTGAAGGAAAGATTCAACTAGGTAACCATACGGTCAGCCACAAGGACCTAACCACTTTGAATTCGCAACAAGTCAAAAAACAACTCTTGGATTGTCATAACTTTATGATCAATGAATATGGTTATGACGCTAGACCTTATTACAGACCACCGTATGGAAGTTCAAATACCAAGGTTCGTGCCGTTGCAGCTGATCTCGGTTACACAGTTACGGCTATGTGGTACGGCAGCTTCGGAGATAACTTCGGTGTATCTGAAGAGCGCATAGTTCAGTTTGCTAAGAAGTGGATTGCAGATGAGCGCATACTCATAGATCACTGCAACAGGTTAAAGACTCAAAGCTCTCTCAAGCAGATTCAAGACATTATGAGAGCCAGAGGGCTGAAGTCAGTAACACTAAAAGAGGCCTTTGGTAAGAACTTCAAATAGTTCGACATAATTGGCACATGAAAACACATCGCGGAGTCGTTTACTCAAGAAATGGTGGAGCTGCCTCAAGCCAACCTTTAGCTGTTTCAGCAGCCCTAGAGATACTCCGAGCAGGTGGTTCATTTATTGATGCTGGTATTGCCTTGAGTGCTGTCATCTCTGTAATTGAGCCAGGTGCTTCTCAACTAGGCGGCGATGCTTTCCTCATTACTCACCACGCTAAAACCAAAGAGAATTTAGCCTTCAATGGCAGTGGTGAAGCAGGGCACTCTGCAACGAGGGATAAATTCTCAGACAAGATAGATCATCACGGGTATAAGTCATCTACTGTGCCAGGCACTGTCGCTGTTTGGTTTGCCGCTCACGAACGATACGGCAAGTTGTCCATCGCAGAAGTTTTAGCGCCTGCAATTAGGTATGCGGAGTTTGGTTTTCCTGCATCTAGGGACTTTGTACTTCGAATTCAGAAGTTCTTAGAGCAGTTCCCAGGAGCAACTTTCTTTGCTGACATGGGTATAGACACATCTCTTGCTATAGGCGATGTGGTTATTCAAAAGGATCTTGCAAACACACTGAAACTAATTGCCGCTAACGGCAGAGATGGTTTCTATATAGGTGAGGTAGCAGACAAGATTGTTGCTGCAACAGAGGGTTGGTTCAACCATGAAGACCTTGCTAATCATGAAACTAGAGTTGAAGCTCCTCTTACTGCTAACTATCGTGGTTACTCAGTGCACGGTCAACCACCACCAACCCAAGGAATGATCCTTCTTGAAGAACTACTTTTGGTTGAAGACCAGGACTTAGTTACTCTCTCTGAAGCTGAGCGTATTCACCTAATGGTTGAGGCTAAGAAGATTGGCTTTATGGACCGCAATGAGATTATTGCTGATCCTGAATTCGTGCCAGTTGATACTCAAAGAATCCTTTCTGTAGAACACATCGCTATGCGAAGAAAGCAGATAGATCCGAACAAGGCTTATAACGGCTCTGAGGGCAACACTCGTGAAGGCAGTGACACCACTTACTTCATCGTGGCTGATGGTGAAGGTAATGCTGTCTCTTGGATTCAAAGTGTGTTTCACGGCTTTGGTGCTGCTTTTGTTCCTAAAGGCACTGGAGTTTTACTTAACAACCGAGCAACCGGATTTAGCTTGGAAGAAGACTCACCAAACCTAATCGAGCCTGGTAAGCGCCCAGCGCACACTCTCAATGCTTGGACTATTACTAAAGCTGATGGCTCGCTTGCCTTTGTTGGTGGAACACCGGGAGCAAACATTCAAGTTCAAACTAACTTCCAGTTGATAGTTGCCTTGATTGATCTGGGTATGAGTGTGCAAGAAGCTTGCGAAGCTGCTAGATGGCAGCACCTTATTGGCGACACATCTGCTTATGAGACAGGTGCAGGCAAACTCCAGATTGAATCTAGAGTCCCCGACGAAGTCATTCAGGAACTAAAGGCTAAAGGCCACGATGTGATGATATTGGCTGAATATGGCCACGGGTCAGCGGTTCAGTTACTGAAGATTCTTGATAAT
>JBMOFL010000062.1:0-3990 GCA_049314335.1 Rhodoluna sp.
TGTGTGTCCAAGGTGTCCCAGCGCAGCTAAACCTAAACATCATTGAGCAGGTGATTACAGCTGGTGTAACTTCTGGATCGCCAAAGAGCAGAAAAGTTAGCTTCCAAACCCTCAGGACAAACAACAAGTATGAAGATGAGTACAGTGCTAACACCAGCTGGCAGTCAGACATAAACAAGTACGGCGTCGCGCTTTCGTTTGCACAGATTGATTCTTTCTCCGATTGCACCCCTGGCGATTCAGTTACCTGGAACTTCAGGTTCTACATGAGCGCTACAGCGACATCTCCTGCAGCAGCCACAAAGGCAAACTGGATTGATGTTATTTGCCCTTACGGCAATGAATCAACAGACCCAATTGAGATGGACGTCTATTACTCCGATGACGTTGTGAACTACGACGACTATTACCCGTCTGACATAGAGGTTTCCATTTACGCTCCAAGTACAACTCAGTACAGCATTGGCTCGTTCTATTGCCTAAAATCCGATGACTGTTCCACTGACGAAGCTTGGATGCCAATGGATTACCTCTCCAAAGAGGACAACATTTTTGGTAGCCAAGACTTCAACCTGGCAGCTGATCCAGGAGATTACGGTGATTATTGGTTCAGAGTCGAGGTCATCCCTTGGACAGACCAAGACATTTTGGTCTCTGAATGGTTCTCGGTCAACCTAGTTCCGGCCTTCTAAACCCCCTAATTTCGTTCCCCCATTGGCGAACAGCCCTAATAATCGGGGATAAACAGGGTTATCTTCTTTGTAAGCACATAAAAGTGTCAAAGGAGTAAAGATGTTTGAGAAGTTCACTGACAAGGCCCGTAGGGTAGTGGTTTTGGCGCAAGAAGAAGCCAAGTCACTTAACCACAACTACATCGGTACTGAGCACATTCTGCTCGGGCTAATCCACGAAGGTGAAGGCGTAGCCGCTAAAGCGCTAGAAGCGCTTGGTATTTCTCAAGAAGCAGTTCGTGATCAGGTTAGAGAGATCATCGGTCAGGGACAGCAAGCTCCTACCGGACACATTCCTTTTACTCCTAGAGCTAAGAAGGTTCTAGAACTATCTCTTCGTGAAGCACTGCAACTAGGTCACTCATACATCGGAACAGAACACTTACTCCTTGGTCTTATCAAAGAAGGTGAAGGCGTTGCTGCTCAGGTGCTAACTAAGTTAGGTGCAGACACCAACAAGGTTCGTGCTCAGGTTCAGCAGATGCTGCAAGGTTTCGATAACAAAGAAACTGCAACCGTTGGTGGCGAAGCTATTCCTCAGAAGGGCTCACAGGTTCTAGATCAGTTTGGTAAGAATCTAACTGCAGCTGCTGCTGAAGGAAAACTAGATCCTGTTATTGGTCGTGAAAAAGAAATCGAACGCGTTATGCAGATTCTTTCTCGCAGAACTAAGAACAACCCAATCTTGATTGGTGAACCAGGTGTTGGTAAGACTGCTGTTGTTGAGGGTCTTGCGCAAGCAATTGTTGCTGGTAACGTTCCGGAAACTCTAAAGGGCAAGCAGCTATACACCCTTGACCTTGGTTCTTTGATTGCCGGTTCTCGTTACCGCGGTGACTTCGAAGAAAGGCTAAAGAAGGTCATCAAGGAGATCAAGGGACGAGGGGATATCATCACTTTCATTGATGAGATTCACACTCTTGTTGGAGCAGGTGCTGCTGAAGGTGCAGTTGATGCTGCCTCTATCTTGAAGCCAATGCTTGCTCGTGGTGAACTACAAACCATCGGTGCAACTACTTTGGATGAGTTCAGAAAATACTTTGAGAAGGATGCCGCTTTAGAGCGTCGTTTCCAATCAATTCAGGTAAACGAACCAACCATTCCGCAGACCATTAACATCTTGAAGGGTCTTCGTGATCGTTACGAAGCTCACCACAAGGTTTCTATTACTGACGGTGCAATTGTTGCTGCAGCAAAACTTGCTGACAGATATGTTGCTGACCGTTACCTACCGGACAAGGCGATTGACCTTATCGATGAAGCAGGTGCAAGACTTCGTCTTTCAATCCTTTCTTCACCTCCTGAGCTTCGTGATCTTGAAGAGAAGATTGCTGCTGTTCGTGTTGATAAAGAAAAGGCTATTGAAGGCCAGGACTTTGAAGGTGCTGCCAAGCTTCGCGATGACGAGAAGAAACTTCTTTCAGAGCGAGCAAAACTAACTAAGCAGTTCCGAACAGGTAACGTAGCCGCTCACGGTGTTGTTGATGAAGGTCTTATTGCTGAAGTTCTAGCAGCGGCTACTGGTATTCCAGTGTTCAAGCTATCTGAAGAAGAGTCAGCGAAGTTGGTCTTCATGGAGGCTGAACTACACAAGAGAGTTATTGGTCAGAAGGCTGCTGTTGAGTCCATCTCGAAGGCGATTAGACGCCAGCGTGCAGGACTCAAAGACCCTAACCGTCCTTCAGGTTCATTCATCTTCGCTGGTCCTACCGGTGTTGGTAAGACTGAGTTGGCTAAGGCTCTTGCTGAATTCCTATTCGATGACGAAGGTGCTTTGATCTCACTTGATATGAGCGAGTATGCAGAAAAGCACACCGTGTCACGTTTGTTTGGTGCTCCTCCTGGATACGTTGGTTTCGATGAGGGTGGTCAGCTAACTGAGCGTGTTCGTCGCAAGCCTTTCAGCGTTGTTCTTTTCGATGAGATTGAAAAGGCTCACCCAGATATCTTCAACTCTTTGTTGCAGATTCTTGAAGAAGGTCGCCTAACTGATGGTCAGGGTCGTGTTGTTGACTTCAAGAACACAATCATCATCATGACCACCAACCTAGGCTCTAAAGACATTTCTAAGGGAGCTCTTGGTTTCAACCTTGAAGGCAACCAGCAGAATGACTTCGAGCGTATGGCCGCTAAGGTCAACGAAGAATTGAAGAAGAGCTTCAAGCCAGAATTCCTCAACCGTGTTGACGATGTAATCGTCTTCCCTCAGTTGAGTAAGCCTGAACTACTTGAGATTGTCGATCTATTCATCAAGAAGCTAAACGTTCGTCTTGAAGAAAGAGACATTACTCTTACTCTTACAGTTGCTGCCAAAGAGCGCTTGATTGAGCTTGGCTACGACCCAGCGATGGGAGCAAGACCACTGCGTCGTGCTGTTCAGCGTGAAATCGAAGACAAGATCTCAGAGAGTATTCTCCAGGGCGAGACTAAGAATGCAAGTGATGTTGTGACCGATGTCGTTGCCGGTGAGTTCATATTCACCTCAAACGTAAGAGTCATTGCTAGCATTTAGCAATGCCCCACAACGAATTCATTCTCAGACCAGCTAGGACTAGCGACATTGTCGCTATCCAAGCTATGCGTGCTCCGCTAGTAAATACCAATGTCTTGCTGCAGCACCAGTTGGTATCTCTCTATGAACGCGTTCAAGAGTTCGTAGTAGCGGAGCACCGTGACGGTCGTATCTTGGCTGCCGGTGCACTCCATGTGATGTGGGGAGATCTAGCTGAGGTTAGATCTCTAGTTGTCGATGATTCGGCGCGAGGCATGGGCCTTGGTAAAGCTATCGTTGAGGCTCTAGTTGAGCGGGCTTATACCCTTGGTGTCACTCGAGTCTTCTGTCTAACCTTTGAGGTGGATTTCTTTAGTAAATGTGGCTTTGAGGGTATCAGCGATGTCCCTGTTGATGAAGCCACCTTTGCCCAAATGGTGGAATCAACAGATGACGGTATCGCTGAATTCCTAGATCTTGCCCGAGTAAAACAAAACACACTTGGCAACACCCGCATGCTGCGACTGCTCTAAAGCACACCTCGCTGGCAAAATGAACTCATGCCGCAAAATTACCCAACCCCAAGTGTTGTCCGAGCCCGTCGTATCGTTGGTCTTCTAGTTCTAGGAGGACTTATCTGGGGAGTCATCGCTGGAGTTAGTGCGGTTTATAGCTTTGTAACAGGCCTGTTTAACCCCAACCAAACTAATACTTTGGTAGCAGGCGCTGACTGTCAACCACAATTACTCTCAATTGAGGCTCATGTTG
>JBMOFL010000063.1:0-3721 GCA_049314335.1 Rhodoluna sp.
GTAAAACTTTTTAGAACTCTACTTTGGTAACGCTGGTGTCTAGTGGGATACCAGGTCCAAAAGTTGTTGCTAGAGATGCCTTCAATAGGTACTTACCCTTTGAAGATGAAGGCTTTAGTCTCATGATTTCATCTAGAGCAACAGCTAGGTTCTCGCCTAGTTGTTCCTTAGAGAAAGAGATCTTGCCAATGATGAAGTGAAGGTTTGACTGCTTGTCAATGCGGAACTCGATCTTTCCACCCTTGATGTCAGTAACAGCCTTAGCTACATCTGGAGTAACAGTTCCAGTCTTAGGGTTTGGCATTAGGTTACGAGGACCTAGAACCTTACCTAGACGACCGACCTTACCCATAAGTTCAGGTGTTGATACTGCTGAGTCGAAGTCTGTCCAACCAGCTGCAACCTTCTCGATTAGCTCGTCGCCACCGACTTCATCAGCCCCTGCTTCACGAGCTGCATCTGCAGCTGCACCGGTAGCGAATACGATTACGCGGGCTGTCTTACCAGTTCCGTGAGGCAAACCTACGGTGCCACGGATCATCTGGTCAGCTTTACGAGGGTCAACACCAAGCTTTACTGCAACTTCAACAGTTGCATCGAACTTAGATGTGCCGGTCTCTTTTACTAGAGTTACTGCTTCTGCAGGTGTATAGAACTTACCTTCAGTGATTTTTTCTGCTGCGGCAATATATGCCTTTGAGCGCTTAGCCATTCTGCTTTTCCTTCTTTGTAGTTGGTCACAGTTGTGGTGTAACGAGTCGCGCGCGACTCTCCCACTTCCGTTTGGTTATTTTGTTACTAGAAACCTTCGACGGTGATACCCATGCTGCGGGCAGTACCGGCGATGATCTTTGCTGCTGCTTCAACGTCATTGGCGTTGAGGTCAGACATCTTTGACTCGGCGATCTTTAGAACCTGTTCGCGAGTAAGTTTTGCTACCTTCACGGTGTGAGGTGTAGCTGATCCCTTAGCCACTCCAGCTGCCTTCTTGATTAGCTCAGCTGCTGGTGGAGTCTTCAGGATGAATGTGAATGAACGGTCTTCATACACAGTGATCTCAACTGGAACAACGTTTCCACGCTGGTCTGCAGTTGCATTGTTGTATGCAGTACAGAATTCCATGATGTTAACACCGTGCTGACCTAGAGCTGGACCAATCGGTGGAGCTGGGTTAGCTGCTCCTGCTTGGATCTGCAACTTGATCATGCCGGTTACTTTTTTCTTCGGTGCCATTTGTTAGTTTCCTTTGGTTTTAGGTTTGTAAATCTTTAGACGAGAGCTGAGACCTGGTCGAAGGCAAGTTCAACAGGTGTTTCACGTTCGAACAATGAAACCAGAACAATGAGCTTGCCGCTCTCTGCCTTGATTTCGCTGATGGTTCCAGGAAGTCCCGCGAACGAACCTTCCTTGATCATGATGCTTTCGCCAAGCTTGTAGTTGACGTTAACAGGGATTGACTTCTGCTTACCCTTAGCTCCACCCTTAGCTGCAGCCTTGGCTGCTGCTTCTTCAGGCAGAACATAAAGAGTCTTTAGCATGTCGAATGCTTCTTGCGGACGCATTGGGCTTGGGTATTCGCTGTGACCGACAAAGCCAGTAACAGCAGGTGTTCCGCGAACTAGAGACCATGAGTCTTCGTTCATTTCCATACGAACTAGAACATATCCTGGGATACGAACCTTGGTTACAAGCTTTCTCTGACCGTTCTTGATTTCAATGGATTCTTCCATTGGAACTTCAATCTGGTAGATGTCATCGCCACCAACGATTGAGAGCATACGGTTTTCAATGTTCTGCTTCACGCGCTTCTCGTAGCCTGCGTATGAGTGAATGATGAACCACTTACCTGGCTGCTCGCGAAGTTCCTTCTTGAACGCAGCGTATGGATCTTCGTCTTCTTCAACAGTTGGCTCGTTAGCTACCGGAGCATCGTGAATGTCTTCTGCTGCAGCAGTTTCAGATTCCGCAGCTGCCTCAACATCGCTCTCAACGTGTAGAGCTAGTTCCTCAGCTGATTGCTCATCAGCGTTGGTGTCATCAATGTAAGCAGGGTCAGTTTCAGCGTAATCAGATGACTCAACCTCTAGGTTGATTTCTTCTGGCTGGTTCTGCTCTGATTCGAAATCGGTCACGTGTTTCCTTAGTTAGTTGTTGCTAAAAATTAGTTGGTGGTATCGAAGACTGTGTATAGCCAGCCAACACCTGATCCAAACAAGAAGTCGAAGCCGAAGATGATAACCATGACTACAGTTACGAAACCTAGAACGACTCCGGTGTAGTTGCGAAGTTCATTGAAAGTTGGCTTGTTAACTTTGCGTAGCTCTTCGATCACTTGCTGAATGAAAAGAATGATTCGACCGAAAGGCCCGCGTGCAGCAGCTCGACTAACCTTTGACTTTTCTACTAAGTCTTCGGATGCCTGTTCTAGTTCTTCTGACATTTCTCTTCCTTCAGTTATTGCTGGTACTACTTTTCAATATCACAAATGTGACATTGCTTGCAGGGCAGACAGGACTCGAACCTGCAACCTGCGGTTTTGGAGACCGCTGCTCTACCAATTGAGCCACTGCCCTAAGTCGGCAAATGGTCACACTAATAGATTCATATCTAAAATGATTAATTTGCCAGATTAGGCTTGGGGCAGTTGTCAAACTACCTCTAACGAGTTTAGCCCTGAGGCCCTCTAAATGCAAAGGCCGATCCTGGTTCTTGTGTAGGTAATGCATATGCATTACCATATCGACATGGACGAAAACGAACTCGAATCAAGCCTCACCGATCGCTACCAAACCACCGTTCCAGCCAGGATACGCAAACTCCTGGGTCTAAACAAGAGAGACAAGCTGGAGTGGATTCTCGACGAGTCGGGAGGGGTCAGAATCAGCAAAAGGAATCCAGAGACTCTTGAGCATGGGGACCCAACTGTAGACGCATGGTTAGACTTCTTAGCCAAGGATATGGCCAACCATCCTGAGCGATTGGTGCCATTGACGGCAGAGATGTATGAAGACATAGTTGCAGAGCTCTCAGGGAAAAGGGGTGAAGGCGTAGAAGGGCTGCCGCCAACCCTCGAGGAGCTTTGGGCTCAAGAGGAAAACAACAAATGAGTTCTAAAGATTGGCTTCTTCTTGGACACCTAGAGTTTCTTGGGCAACTGGAGCGTTACCGGGAAGCAAATAGGCAGACCAAGCAGAAGATTGGTGCTGATTCGATTCATTCCAAACAGGCCCAGCGATTAAGAGCACTGACTCTTGCCACATGGACCAACATCCCTTCTAATCCTGGGAATCCAGACTTTAGACTGGGTGATTCCCTCGGAAAAGAGCACACCCATTGGTTCAGAGACAAATTTTTGCAGCAATTCAGAATTTTCTTTCGATACAGCACGAGGAGTGAAATCATCGCCTACGGATGGGTGAATGATCCAGACACACTGCGAGAGTACGGATCGAAAACAGACGCTTATCTTGTATTCAAGAAGATGCTGGATTCAGGAAGAGTTCCAAGCAGCTGGGATGAACTAATTGCGGAATCGAAAAGAATTAGCTAAAAAGTTTCTGAAGTCTCTGGATTCCCTCAAGAAGTTGAGCGTCTCCCAGTGCATAGGAAAGCCTTACGTAACCTGAAGGTCCGAAAGCTTCTCCTGGAACAAGAGCTACTTCAGCAGCATCAAGCATGTAATCGCAGAGTTCTAGGCTAGTTTCAATTCTCTTACCACCCC
>JBMOFL010000064.1:0-3694 GCA_049314335.1 Rhodoluna sp.
GCGGAGAATGGGGGATTCGAACCCCCGAGGGCTTGCACCCAACACGCTTTCCAAGCGTGCGCCATAGGCCACTAGGCGAATTCTCCTGGGATGGATCTCGGTCTTGTCTAGTTTAGTTGCCAAAGGCAAGCAAAAACTATCCAGATCAGGTTCAAGCAGGCTTCCTCCATGTCTGAAGCGGAGAGTAGTGTGATATCAAACTAAAGGAGTAAACATGTTGGGTTTATCTAAGAGGCAAACTAACTGGTTGTTGGTCTTTGCGGCATTCTTTATTGGCTGCCTCTGGACTTGGCTAGACAACAGGAGTAGGGGAGATAACTCTGGTTACATGCTCGTGGTGTTCAGCTTTGCCTTTCTCGTATCTTTTTCAACTTATCTGTTTCTTAGATCTCGAGACAGGAACAAGGAAGCTCTAGAGTCCCTTCATAAACAGGAGGCAATCCTTGCTCGTATGGCCGAGGGCACTTTTGAAGAAGATGACTATGTGTTTGCCACTAGGAAAGACGAAGTAGTTATAGCTCGAGTTAGCCAAACCATGCTTAGAGAGTTTAGAAGCAACGGGTCCACAAGTTCAGGTGGATTCGGTGGGGTTAGTCTTCCGGTCTTTGGAAATCTTAGAGCTAACGTCGGTGGCTATTCCGGTAGGAGCAGAAGGAACCCTGAAGAGTCAACTCCTATAGATGTTGGCACCTCCACTTACACCAACCAAAGAATTGTGTTTGCGGGAGAAAACGTTGTCCGAGAGTTTGACTTAGACAAACTGGTAAATCTTGAGGCGGGGGATAACGGCATTACTTTGACTATTGCTGTGTCCAATAGAGATAAGGCTTCGGTATTAGCTTCAGTGAACTTTGATGATCTGACCCCAGGGATAGCGGCCAGTATCGCGGTCGCCTATCAAGAAGGCGGACAGGCCGAAGCACTGAAGAAGATCCAGGAAACGCGCACTCAGATTTCTGATGCGATTGCTTTGGAGGCTGCCAAAGGCTCAAAGGCTAAATAAGGAACTCTTAACCTTAGGTTTAGATGGCATTTACTTTGTAAACACGGCTTGGTTAAGAAGTTTTCATAATCTCTCCTTGTGCGAGTTGCCATAGTTACTGAGAGTTTTCCACCGGTCTTCAACGGGGTGGCAAACTCTGTCGTCCGTGTTTTGGAAACATTGAAGGCGCAAGGCCACGAGGCAATTGTTATTGCACCTACAACTACAGGCAAGTATTTCAATGGCTTTAGAACCTACCGCGTGCCATCAGTTCCTATCTTTCAATTCCAACTAGGCCTACCAAATCCTTTTGTGAACAAGATTCTTGATGACTTCAAACCTGATGTTGTTCATGCTGCATCGCCAGTTTTGTTAGGAGCTCAAGCAGTTGCTTGGGCTCAAAGGAACTACGTTCCATCAGTTGCTATCTTTCAAACAGACATCGCTGCTTACACAGAGCGCTATGGTTTCAAAGCACTGAGACCATTTATTGATCGAGCGATGGCAAACTTTCATGCGGGGGCGAGCATTAACTTAGCTCCAACAACAGAAGTTGCTGACTACCTTAGACGTATTGGATTGAGTAACGTTTATGTCTGGGGTAGAGGTGTTGATTTGGATCTTTATCACCCGAATCGTAAAGCCAGTGAAGTTGTTGGCTCACTTCGTAAACAGCTTGCACCGAATGGCGAAAGAATCATTGGCTTCGTTGGCCGACTAGCCGCTGAGAAGCAGGTCGATAGATTTAGTGAATTATTCTCCATTCCAAACACCTCATTCTTGATCGTTGGGGATGGTCCTGAACGAATGGCACTGGAGCAAAAGTTCCAGGGTGCTAAGGTTCAGTTTGTGGGTAAACAAAGTGGTGAAGACTTAGCCAACTGGTATGCGTCTATGGATGCCTTTGTTCACTTCGGTACTGAAGAAACTTACGGACAAACTATTCAAGAAGCACAGGCTGCTGGGGTGCCTGTTATTGCACCTAACTCTGGTGGACCGAAGTTCTTGATTGACTCTGGTGTCTCAGGCTATTTAGTTGATGCAGAGATCAGTAATGGTTTTACTCCAGTTCTAAGCAATCTGCTAGATAACCCTGAGCTTGCTGCCCGCCTTGCAGAAGGTGGCAGGCGCAAAGTTCTAGATAAGTCTTGGGAAGCAAACAACGCTAAGCTCTTGGATTTCTATGCTTCAGCAATTGAAAGTTCAGTGCTGCTTGACCCTAGAAGGCTCCTAGTTGCTTGATCCACAAGCCATCATCGAATCCTTCGGCGCATTAGCGGTCTTAGGGTGTGCACTAATTCTGTTTATTGAGACAGCAACAATCTTTGGATCATTCCTGCCGGGTGACTCTCTTATCTTTATCCTTGGTATCGCACTGAGTACTTCTTTGGACTTTCCTATTTGGCTAGCGGTTCCGATAATTATCGCCTCTGCAATTGCAGGTAGTCAGGTTGGGTATTGGACTGGTAGAAAGCTTGGTCCTGCAATTTTGAAAAAGAGAAAGAGAAACTTCCTTTTCAACGAGGAGAACATTGCTAAGTCACACGCCATCATCGACAAGTACGGTCCACGAGCAATTGTTTTAGCTAGGTTTATTCCGGTGCTTCGAGCTCTAGTGCCATTGTTTGTGGGCATGATGGGTATGGAGAGCAAGAAGTACTTCAAGTACAACGTCATAGGAGCATTGCTTTGGGGCGGTGGGCTACTTATTCTAGGTTGGGGTTTAGGAAACATTCCAGTAGTCAAGCAACATGTTGAAGTATGGATTATCGGTTTTGTGGTCCTAAGTTCTTTGCCACTACCATTTGAAATCGCTAGAGACTACCTCAATCGAAAGAAAGCTAAGAAGCTTTCAGATACTCCGAGCTAACTGATCTAGCCGAAGCAATATTGATTGCTGGTTCAACATCTAGAGCTATACCTCTATACGATGTGAGTTCTGGAAGCTTAGGCTCAAGACCATCTCCAGAGGTAACGCCCCTGATTCTTCTCATCATAAATGGAATAACATGCACAACAACCCAGCGTGAAGTTCCAATAAACCCGCGCTTAGGAATCCAAATCTCACAATCGTCAAACTCACTCAGACGATATCTCAGCTGCAGTATGTCAGCAGCCTTATTGGCCACTTTGATGTGCCCAGGGCCTGAGAAGTGCACCATGTCTTCTGCCCAGTATCTAATCTCAGACAGAGATTCAATCCGGTGAATATCATGAATAGGTACGTCTAGTTCTCTAGCAACTCTTTCAATCATTTCGGTCATGGTGGTTGCCAGCCTGGCTAGGCGTCTAAACACAACCAGGTGAATCGGGTTTATTGTGTTGGAAACAATTACTTGGCATCCAGCATCAAGAAGCTTCTGGATCCCTTCTCTAAAAATTCTTTCAAGTTCAGGTAAATCTTCAGCCTTACAGAAGAAGTCATTCTGTCCAGCCATAACAGTTACTAAGTCGGGCTTGAGTAGCAGAGCACGCTCTAGCTGAGAACCCATGATTGCTCTGATGTTAGCCCCGCGAATGGCTAGATTTGCGTACCTGAATTCGCGTCCTTCAAGCTCAGCTTCTCGGGCTAAAAGGGTTGCGAATCGGTCTGTCCAGCCTGAGTGGACTCTGCGTTCAAGGAAGGCGAAGTCGCCCAAGCCTTCGGATAGTGAATCCCCGATAGCCACATAACTCGATACAACTTGTCTCACAATCTCAAGTTTTGTTTAG
>JBMOFL010000065.1:0-3594 GCA_049314335.1 Rhodoluna sp.
GTTTCAGTAACTAGTAGTAGTCCATTGCCGTTAACGTGGATGCCACCACCTTCATTGACAAGTTCACTGCGAATAACTTCGGCTTGAGCATGTTCAGCCATGATGGCTGCTACCAAATCATCTTTTTGGTAGTCATCAAATTCGAGAGCACCCCAGCCGTTGAAGCGCCAATCAATAGCGCCAAGTTTTCCAGATTCGGTATTAACCACAAAGGTCGCGCCGTTATCTCGAAGCCAAGAATCATCAAGTTCACATGTCAGTCGTGTGATTTCACTAGATAGGTATTTCTTACCAATTGCTTCTTGCTTTGGGTCAACCAAAACAATCACGGGCTCATATTCGCTAGCTGCGTTGGCAACTGCTGACCAAGCCGCATAACTTTCTTCAGCCGGTGTTGCATACTCACTGGCAGGGAATGATAGCCAGGTTCGTTCGTGTTTTACCCATTCGGCGGGCATCTTCCAGCTCATTGCAGATCCTCTGTTGTATTTTGTTCAACTCCAGCAATTCCACCATCGATACCCGCACCAGATTCGGTTCTGTGATTCACTACTGGCTTTAGTAGAGCTTGATAGGTGTCTGGTCTTCTGGTAGCCAGGAATGGGAAGAGATCTAGCCAGTCTCTCCTCTGATCTAGGTCTAGATCTGCAACCAAGACTTCATCTTCATCTCTGGAAGCACTAGCTAGAACACGACCATAAGGGTCAGAGATAAATGAACTGCCATAGAAGTTCAATGAACCTTCGTTACCCCAACGGTTAGGCACAATCATGAAAGTTCCATTAGCAATTCCGTTTCCAACGATTACCTGTTGCCATAGGGGTGCTGTGTCGAAGTCAGGGTGATCAGGCTCGGAACCAATAGCAGTTGGATAAACCAGAACTTCAGCACCTTGAAGTGAATACGCTCTTGCTACCTCAGGGAACCATTCATCCCAGCAGGTAGGCAGACCAAAGCTTGCCAGTGTGGCATCTTCGCCTACCTCAAGTTCATAGACCGGATATCCATCAGGTGTGTTAGGTCCTGGTGCAAAGTATTTATCTTCGTAGTATCCAGCAGTAACTGGAATGTGAAGTTTAGGGGTGTAGGCAATTAGTTCACCTTGAGGGTTAACCATGATGGCAGCATTTGTTCCTCTACCATCTGCTAACTCAGTGTCTTCATATAAAGAAGCATGAACATAGATGCCATGCTTTTCCGCAGCAGCTTGAGCAAACTGGAAAGTTTTACCTTCAAGAGTCTCGGCAATAGCGGAAGGCTTTCCAATCGGAAGTTTGTCCGCAGGATATCTACTTAGAGTCAGCTCAGGTAAGAAAACCATTTGAGCACCAGCCTGGGCTGCTAATTCAATGCCTTTGTTTAGATTTCTTAGATGAGTAGCCTCATCTGAATCCCAATGCATTTGGACTAGAGCAACTCTGATTGGCTTTCTAGTTTGATCTTTGACTCGACTAAGCGATGGGAGAGCGGGAGCTATTGTTACTTTCATTTACCTTCATCCATTGAATCTAGAAGTCTCACCAGTAACTTCAAATCTGTTAGTGGGTTCACAATGGCAAATCTGGCATTAGGACTACCCTGATGCGAACTTGGCACAATGAAACCAAGTTCTTCTTTGAGAATGCGATCTGACCAGGCTTGATAGTCGGCAAGCTTCCAGCCCACTTTCTCGAAGACAACTATAGATAGTTCTGGTTCTCGGACTAGTTGGAGTCCTGGTCTTTTTCTAATGACTTCGGCTATTTGATGAGCAAGCTTAATGTTCTCAGCGATGGCAAGTCTGTATGCCTTCACTCCATAGGTGGCTAGTGAGAACCAAAGTGGTAAGCCTCTAGCTCTTCTAGTGAGGTTGTATGCGTAATCGCTTGGGTTGAAGTCCCCACCATCGGTAAGTGCGTCTAGATACTCTCCATGCTGAGTGTGAGCAGCCGCTGCTAGAGCCGGCTTTCTGTAAACCAAAGCACAGCAATCAAAAGGTGTAAAGAGCCATTTGTGTGGATCAACAATGAACGAATCAGCTTTCTCTGTTCCCTTGAATAGATGCTTACTTGCTGGATCTAGAATTCCAGCCAAACCGTAAGCACCATCAATGTGATACCAAACCTTGAGCTTCTTAGCAGCAGCACCAACTTCATCTAGTCGGTCAACTATTCCGAAGTTGGTGGTTCCAGATGTGGCAACGACAGCGAACAAACCATCTTTTATTTTCTTTGCAGCTTTTAGTACTGCTTTGCCTCTTAGTCTGCCCTCTGAATCAACATCAGCTAGGACAACATCTATGTCCATAACTCTTGCAGCAGCTTTCAGAGATGAGTGAGATTCTTTAGAGGCAATAATTGACCAGCGCTTAGGAAGCTTTAGCTTCTGTTTCTTTCTATCTTGAATAGCGGTGTGACGAGCTGTGACAAGAGCGGAGAGGTTACCTAGAGATCCACCTTGAACAAAAACACCACCAGATGATTTAGGAAGACCTACTTCCTTTGCTAGCCAAGCAAGAACTTCATTCTCTGCAAATACAGCCCCAGAACCTTCAAGCCATGAACCGCCGTAAACAGAGGTAGCTGAAACAACCAAATCAAACAGTGTTGCCGCTTCGGTTGGTGCTACTGGAATAAAACTTAGGTAGCCAGGGTGATCTGTTGAGATACACGCTGGAGCTAGAACATCTTCAAAAACCTTAAGGGCCTTCTTGCCACCTAAACCCTTTTCGGAGATTGTGCCACTGGCATGTTTCTGCAAGAAAGCAAGAGTTTGAGGTCCATCAAGTGGAGCTGGATCCAAAGCCATGCGTTCTCTTGCGTAGTTGATTACATCTTCACGCAGAGCAATAGTCTCAGGGGTTGAGCTATGCATCTTGGCAGCGGCTTTGCTAGTCATGACTAAAGCCTAATCGCGGGTTTGCTTACGACGTTTAGTAATTGATAAAGCGAATCCAATAACACAGGTGGCCAATATGACTATTGACCCTATGTTGCGCTGTTGAGCAATAGCTTCACATGAGGTCCAGTCGTCTTGCTGAGGGACAGTGCAGTAATCAGGGCTGAAAAAGCCAATAGCCGAGGCCAGAATTCCAACCAGGGCAACAGTTGCAATCATGGCTAATGAGTTATTGCTGATTTCACGATTAGACATTTAGACCTTTAGAGATTGAGTTCGAGATGTTTCGGCGAGAACAATTCCCGTCACCACTATTAAACCCCCAATTACTTCAAGAGTTGTCATTGATTCATTCAGCCAAGCCCAAGCAAATACAGTGGCGAAAACCGTTTCAGCGGTGGCGATCACTCCAACTGCTGTGGCTGAAAGGTTTCCTAGAGCAATGTAGTCAAGGAGCATCGGGATAAATGATCCCATAATGCCAATCCATAGCAAGCCCAACCATATAGGCATCATCACTTCACTGAGCTTTCCTTGAAGGGAGAAGATGAGGTTGATGTCCACAACACTGGTAGGTCTTATCAAGTTCACAATTGCCCAGAAAACAGCTGCAACTCCAAAGGAATAGAACAGTGTGGACATGGCATCACGGTTGCGCTGAGTATGTTCGCCAATCAGGAAGTAGATGCTTACACAGATTGCAGCCATGAAAGCCCA
>JBMOFL010000066.1:0-3562 GCA_049314335.1 Rhodoluna sp.
TAGACGGTATACCTCCAGCACTACCTGCTCTAGCACTAGCCAGCAAAGTAATAGGCAAAGCCCAGAAGATCAACCTCTTAGACAAACAAGCTGAATCACCCATCCAACTAGAAGATGAAGAACAGCTAGGAGCATTACTCCTAGCCATAGTGCAAGCAGCCAAGACCAACAACCTAGACCCAGAGAGAGCCCTAAGAACAGCAGTTAGAGACCTCTCAGATGACATCAGGAAAGCAGAAGTTCTAGCTGCGAGTGATGCTGGGGTTATTGGGGTTGAGGATTAGTCAAACTTTTTGAACATCAACCATTCTGAGAAGGAAAGAATGTCGCCGTCTTCCGGCTCAACATTAAAGATGAGTTCAAACATGTCAGTTACCCACTGAGTTCTAGCCTGGATCTCCTTATAGGTCCATCGATCGATGTTTTCCAAATCATCAGTGATGAACATGGTTGAAATCTTGTACTTTTCCTTTTTACTTTCAAACGCTTGCTGTTTTGCCTTCATATTCAGTTTGAAATCAAGGAGAGTCAAGTTGCCGATTTCAGAAATCATTCCACCGTATTGGTCTGCCTTTGATGAATCGCCTTCGAAAAGATCATGAACCCAAGTGTCGGTCTCTGTCTGAGGAGCGATGTGCTCTAGGTGAAGACTAGAGTTCAGAGTAACTTCATTGGCACCAGGCGCCAGAGCGGCGTTAATGCTGTGCAAGATTGCCTTTCCAACGAACCCAGAATCTCCTTCTTCTTGCAAATAACCCTTTACATCGAAATCAATCACTGCCTTAGCGCTTAGCGATTCTTGTATCTGGTCTATCGAAGCGCCTTCGCGAAGATCTGTGGATAGCTTTTGGAAGAAGTCCTCTAGTTTCTGCGCGTTTCCGCCTGACATGACCCATCGGAAACACAGAATATAAAGAAGTCTTACGGTTTCATCTCTATCAGCTGGTGAAATGCGCTCCTTAAGAAGAGTCATTGCAAAGATTCTGTGGCTTTTTAGGAGTCCGTTGAGCATCTGTAGGTGGTATTGGCATGTTCCACCCATTTTCGGAGTGATCACGTTGTGATAGATCTCACTCGCTGAAATCAAGTCATCCCAAAATGCCTGAGCCTTAGCTCTCTTATCGGCGGAGTCAGTGCCCCTGATTCTTTTCGAGACAGTATCAAAGACTTTCTTTTTCTGAACTTTCTCAGTACCTGTGGATACAAGGTAGTGCCTTAGGAATACCTCTGGCTCGACAACGTTGTCTGAGATGTCTCTCCATTCCTCAAATACTTGTCTATGAATCTTTGCGATTTCGGCATCGGAGCCTTCATTGCCAAGAGCACCCATAATGTCTCCTCGGACAAGGTCAGATGGGCCAAGTGGCACTCCACGATTGTTTAGAGTTAGGAATATCTCCAAAGAGTCAGACAAATTATGTGTAACAACGCTTAAGACTTCGAACTTCTTTTGAATTGTGTCTAGAAGAAGGTTGATCCTTTGAACCTTCTGGTCTGTCAGTTCAAAGCCGCTCAGATCTTCATTCACGAGCGCTCTAACAGCTTTGACTGCCTTTCTGAACGCCAAAGTTATCTGCGTGTCTTTATCCTTGAGCTTAACCTGCTTTTCTGGAACAACCATCACGCTTTCAGCGAGAGTTTTCCTTAGAAAACGGTTGGAGACGAATCTGTGGTCAGCCGTATCTGTGCCAGGCACTAGAAATTGCCAAGCCTTCTGAAGGACGTAGGTTGGAAGCTCACCTGGGACTGCTGGTTCAATTGTGTCTTTGCCTAATTTGATTATTTCGTCTCTAAGAGCTGCAACAATCAAGAAAACAGTCGTCATACGTTGTTGGCCATCGACCAACGTTGCAACCCGTCCATCTTTGCTTTGCCAAATCAACGTGCCAAAGAAGTGTCGGGAACCTGACTTTGCGGTTTCTCGTAGGTCTTCGAATAGCTCTTCGATCTCATCCTTGGACCAGGCGTATGTTCGCTGGTAGTCATCAACACTGATTTTCTGCCATTGCTGAATGATTTCGAGTAGGTTCGGGGTTTTTGATTCGTTGGCTGACATTATTCTCCTGAGATGTTGTCATATGGAAATGACTCTTGGTCATTGGATCACGGAAAGGGATCTCGTGTCAAGATCTAGGGGCTTAACGTTATGTGCCAAACTTGACCCATGGCCAAAGACATTAACCCACCTAGAGGTATGAGGGACTTTCTGCCTGCCGAGAAGGCTAAGCGGGAGAGTGTTTTAGGGGTTATTAAAGGTGTTTATAGCTCTTTTGGTTTCCAGGAGGTTGAAACACCTGCTTTGGAGAACCTAGATCGTTTGACCTCAGGTCAGGGTGGGGATAACGAGAAGCTTGCCTACCGGGTTATGAAGCGTGGGGCTGAACTAGATAGTGCTTTAGAGTCTTTGGAATCTGTAGATGTGTTGGCAGATCTTGGGCTTCGCTTTGATCTAACTGTTCCTCTAACGAGGTTCTATGCAACTAACAGATCTTCTCTGCCTACTGTCTTCAAAGCTATTCAGATGGGTCCAGTCTGGAGAGCAGAAAGACCACAAAAGGGTAGATACCGTCAGTTTGTTCAATGTGATATTGACATCATTGGTGATGACTCTGTTCTTGCTGAGATTGAACTACTAAATGCTTCTCTTGCTGCCTTAGATGCTCTTGGTTTATCTAAGGCTGTAATAAGAGTGAATCATCGAGAACTGCTTCTTTCTTTACTTGATTCTTTTGGTGTGAAAGAAGCAGATAGATCTTCTGCTCTTATTACCTTGGACAAGCTAGACAAGATTGAAGTGACAGGGGTTGTTACTGAACTGCGTGAGCGTCTAGGGGATGAGGTTGCTGATAAGGCTAACTCTTGGTTACTAGCAGCAGATCTAACCGTTCCTTCAGTCCTTGCTCCTTTGTTCTCTGCGGTTGATGCAGGTCGTTTACGCTTTGACCCAACTCTTGTTCGAGGCATGGGTTATTACACCGGAACCATCTTTGAGATTGAGATGCCAGGCGAAGGCTCTGCTATTGGTGGCGGTGGCCGCTATGACGGCATGGTTGGTAAGTGGCTAGGAACAGATGTTCCTGCAGTTGGTATATCTATTGGCTTTGAAAGAGTAGTTGACCTTGTTGAAACGGCTGCCCCTACTAATGGAGTGCTTCTAGTCCTTGAAGACTCGAGTGTTGAGTGCATAAAGAACGCAGTTAGGTTCCAGAAAGGACTGATAGCTCAAGGTAAGTCCGTTCGTCTTGAACTCAAGCCTAAGAAGCTCAACACCTTGCTAGATAGCATGCTGGAAGCCGGTTTTAGCCAGTTTGCTCTGATAGGTAACGACACTGCCGAACTGAGCTTTAAGGCCATCGGCAACTAAACTGGTCTTGACCCAATGGTGTGTTTAGAGGCTTAGAAGTCTTATTCAATAACCAATATTTAGGAGAACCATGTCCATCATCGACGCAATCGGCGCAAGAGAAATCCTTGACTCAAGAGGTAACCCAACTATTGAGGTTGAAGTTTTACTTTCAGATGGATCATTTGGTAGAGCTGCTGTTCCATCAGGTGCTTCTAC
>JBMOFL010000067.1:0-3543 GCA_049314335.1 Rhodoluna sp.
TCTCGCAGTCAATCCAGACTAGGTATTCAGGTATGTTCATTGTTCCTTCAAACTAGACAGAGCCCCCGAATCCCGGAGGCTCTGTCTAGTTTACTCTTAGGGCTAAGCGGTCTTAGCGGTTGACTTACGCTTTGGAGCTGCCTTAGTTACTGCCTTTTTAGCAGCTGGCTTCTTAGCGGCTTTAGCAATCTTCTTGTTTGCTTTACGTTCTTTTCTTCCCTCAACTAGACGGTATAGAACTGGAACGATAACCAAGGTAAGGATGGTTGAAGAGAACAGACCACCGATAACAACTACTCCTAGAGGCTGTGAGATGAATCCACCTGAACCGGTGAAGCCTAGAGCTAGTGGGCTCAATGCTCCAATGGTTGCAAGAGCTGTCATCAGGATAGGACGTAGTCTCTGACGAGCACCATTGATGATCGCTTCTTCAAACGGCATACCCTGTGTGCGGTACTGGTTGATGAGGTCAATAAGCACAATGGCGTTAGTAACAACGATTCCAACTAGTAGCAACATACCGATCAGAGCTGGAAGACCAAGAGCAGTGTTTGTTACTAGTAGAGCAACAAAGGCACCGGTAGCTGCGAACGGGATAGAAACAAGTAGAACCAAAGGCTGTGCCAAGCTTCTAAATGTTGCCACCATGATCAGATAAACAATTGCGATAGCTGCAAGTAGAGCTAGGAGCAACTGGCTAAATGATTCTGCCTGGTCAGCCGATACTCCACCGATAGGAAGAAGTGTGCTGCCAGCTGGCATGTTGTCAGTTAGAGCATCAACCTTCTCGGCAACCTGCATGGTGATAGCACCTAGGCTTGCATCCTTGTTTGGAGTTAGTGAAACAGTTGCTGCGCGGTCTCCATCCTTGGTTGTGATCTTGGTTGGGACAGCAACTAGTTCAACCTTGGCAATTGCACCAAGTCTTACCTGACCGAATGGGCTTAGCGGAATTGCTTTTACTTCAGCAATAGTCGCTGGAACATTCTCAGACTTGATGTAGATATCGGTCTGCTTGTTGTCGATGTTGATTGTGCCAACAGACTGCGGGCTCATCGCATTTGATACAAGTGTTGCAACAGCAATCTCACTTAGACCAACACGAGTAGCTGCTACACGATCAACAGTTACCTTTAGAGTTCTCTGCTTCTCAGACAAGGTAGTAACAACATCAGGGGAGACGTTGTCAATCTTTCCTTCTAGAGCATCCTGAACCTTCTTGATACCAGCACGAAGCTGTTCATCAGTCTTAGCAGTAACAGTTACATCGATAGTGCCACTTGAACCAAATGATTGACCTGATTCGAAGCTGACCTTACCTAGAGACTTTTCTGCATCAAATAGTTTCTGCATCTTGGCTTGGAAGGCATCCCCATTGACAGATTCATCAATAGAAACCTGAATCTGGATTCCACCAGCTGACTGACCGAAAGCAACACGGCTATCTCCAGTTCCACCAATGGTGGTAGTAACAGCCACAGTGTCACCACTATCTAGCAGAAGTTTCTCAACACCTTCAGCAGCAAGAGCCTTCTCTTCAAGAGATGCACCAAGAGGTACCTGCTGGGTGATGCTGAAGGTAGTTGAACCTGAGCTTCCAATGAAGTTGGTCTTGATCAGTGGAACTAGTCCAAAGGTAAAGACAAGAACCAAGCCGGAAGCTACCAGAGTGATAACTGGACGCTTCTGAGTGCCAGTTAGAACTGGAATGTAAATACGTTGAAGAAGGGACTTCTTCTCGTGCTCTTCCTCTTCCTTGCGGGCGTTAGCTGCAAACTTCTTAGCCTGAGCTTCAGTCATGCCTGCTTCAACTTCTGGAGTTTTTAGGAACCAGTAGGCAATCACAGGAACGATGGTTAGGGATACGAATAGAGATGCAACAAGTGCTAGAGCAAAGGTTAGAGCGAATGGTCTAAACAACTGACCAACAAGGCCGCCAACCACAGCAATAGGTAGGAATACCGCAACTGTAGTCAAGGTAGCTGCTGTGATAGCCCCTGCTACTTCTCGAACTGAGTTCAAGATCGCTTCAACCTTCTTCTCGCCATATGCAAGGTGACGGTTGATGTTTTCGATAACCACAATGGAGTCATCCACCACACGACCAATAGCAATTGTTAGCGCGCTAAGAGTAAATAGGTTTAGAGAGTAACCAAAGCCTGATAGACCAATGAAGGCAACTAATAGAGATGTTGGGATTGAGATTGCTGTTACCAGCGTTGATCTCCAAGATCTCAGGAACACCAAGATAATCAAGATTGCAAAGGTAAGACCTAGAAGTCCTTCCTTGACTAGGTCAGAAATGGACTTCTCCACAAAAGGTGCTTGGTTGAAAGTTTCCTTGATGGTTACATCGCCACCAAGCTTGGTAGCTAGTTCATCTTCAAGTGGCTTGATGCCCTTAGAGATAGAAACAGTGTTGCCATCTTGAGTCTTAGTAATTGAGATAGCTAGAGAAGGCTTGCCATCAACTCTGGAGATTGATGCAATTGGAGCTGGCTCGTAGGTAACAGTTGCAATATCACCAATAGTTAGCACTCGCCCAAGTGATGGCATGCCAGGTGTGCTACCTGCAGCAAGAGGTAAGGACTTCAGGGCAGCAATTGATTCAACTGGTGTGCCAACCTGAACAGTGATTTGACCTTCTTTATCCTGCAGGGTTCCTGCTGGAAGAACAAATCCATTTGTCTTTAGTGCAGATGAAATGCTCTGTGTGGATATTCCATTGGTAGCCATAAGACGAGTGTTTAGTTCCATGTTGACGCGGTATTCACGAATACCACCAACCTGAACATCCTTTACTCCAGGAACCTTCTTGAACAGGGTAGGTGCAATATCTGGCAGGAGCTTAGAGATCTCAGTGTTATCGCCTGAGTTAGATGCAACGCTTAGAACCATTACCGGGATGGTTCCAAGACCACCGCTAATAACTCGAGCAGTTGCGCCAGTTGGCAGTGTTGACTTCACTGAATCTAAAGCTGTGTTTAGAGATTCAGTGACCTTTGCAGTTGTGATACCAAAGTCGAAGGTCACACGAACAGTTGAAAGACTGCTCTGGCTTGTTGAAGATGTAGTTGTGACACCCTCAAGAGTTTCAACTGAAGCTTCAATGACTCGGCTTACTTGAGTGTCCATGACCTCAGGAGATGCTCCTGGGTAAGTAGTAACGATTGCTGCCTGAGGGAACTCGAGAGATGGGAAGAGTTCTTGCTTTAGCGATCCGACAGATATAAAGCCGAAGACAGCAAGAATGGCAGTTAGCAGTGCTACCACTGAACGGTTAGCAAGGCTTAGTTTTGACAAGCGGAACATTGATCTCCAATAGTTGATTTTGTTTACCTAGGTAAATAATAATAGCCAGATTACCCTTAGTCCAAGGCTAACAAACCTTTTGGGGACAGGGAATTCTCAGGTCTGGAGCAAAAACTTAGGGCCTAAACAGGCCTTTTCCCTGTATCTGAAGGTTGATGCTTGAAAACTAACTATTTAACCTAAGTAGCAAGTGTTTTTAGCCTCTTACTTCGCCCTAAAGACATCGGCGGG
>JBMOFL010000068.1:0-3328 GCA_049314335.1 Rhodoluna sp.
CTTCTACTAGCTGTCTAAAGACAGGAGAAGGAGTGTTCTTATCTCTAAGAACAGTTAGTTTGTGGGTGATTAGAGGATGATCTGCAATGTGTATGCGCATGGGATAAATCTAACAGTTGCAAGGTTCCCAGATGCTTTTGGCTTGATGCTTCTAATCCTTGGTCTTCTTCTCTGGGTTTAATCTGTAGTAAACCCTGCTTCTGAGTCTGGCTAGGTTGATGGCAACTTTAGGCAGGAAGGTATTAGGAAAGCCTGCTTGACTGGCCCAAGCTATTGACTCTTTGAAGAACAAGAAGTCTTTGCCAAGAATCTTCACCTTTAGCAGTTCCATGAAGGTTGGTTTCTTCTCTAGACCTATGGGCCTGAACTTGGCGTTGATTAGAGAGAACTCTGTTCTTGTTCTTAGGCACTTTAGGCAAACACCGCAGTTAGCTAGGCCCGTCTTGTTTCTATAACAAACCCTTATAAGTGTTGTTTCTGGATTGTTGGCTAGAGCAAACGCTTTCTCTGTTCTTGAAAGTGCAGCGTGCTCTTCTAGTTCTTGGGTGTCTGTGCTGAATGCTCTAGAAAGAGAAGGGAACTGACCCCAGCGTTTAGTTTCTTCAGTATGGGTGGCAGAGATGTATATCTTCTTGAGGTGGTTAGAAAGAGCTTTGGCAACACCTGAGAGAGCTGCGCCATGGTAGTCAGCTCCCCAGGAAAGCAAACCGTTAGAGAGTTCTCTAATGTTTGTTTTCACGAGAATGAGTTCTTTGCCGGTTGCTTTCGAATATTTCTCGATTAAGTCTTTGGAAAGATTCCAATGATCTTCTCTCTTTAGTGCAATATCGAAACCCCAGATTCCAACTAGAGTTTGAATCTCTTCAATTGATTCGGCAGTGTAAGTAGAGTCCAATCCTCCAGAGAAGAAAGAACCAACTGTTCTGTTTGGTTTTGCTACATCTTCTTGAAGTTCACCTTCATGGAGGAGTGATATCTTCTGGAGATGAGGGTGAGCAATCAGTAGTTCTTCTTGAGCTTTGTGAAAAGCATTCACTGCTGTTGGAGAGATAGTTCCAGTTACCTCTAGGTCTTCACCTAGTTTCATGCAGACTGGCAACATCAGGAAGAGCCAGCAGTCCAATTTCTCATCCAGATCAACAGTGGCTTGTAACCAGAGTTCTAATTCTCTGCCTGAATCTAAAGAAACCAGGATTCTGGACTCGTTCGGGTTGGTTAACACAGGGGCGATTCTCAAAGTACTTGCTCCTGGTTCAAAGACGGATATTCGGTTTAACGACTGGCGTAACATAAATCTAGCAATTAAAAGAGGAGCAGCTATGAGCAAGCACTGGGAGCCTTATATGAGGGCTGCTCTTACTGAAGCTCAGATAGCCATGGAAGTTTCTGGGGATGTTCCAGTGGGTGCTGTTCTAGTCGATGCTCAAGGTGAAATCATTGCTCGTGGCAGGAATGAGAAAGAGCTGTTGGGTGACCCAACAGCTCATGCAGAGATTGTTGCTATTAGAGAGGCAGCTTCTCTTCAAGGGGATTGGCGTCTAGAGAATCTAACTCTTGTGGTCACCCTAGAGCCTTGTGTCATGTGTGCCGGAGCTATTCAAGCAGCCAGGATCGCCAGAGTTGTCTTTGGGGCTTGGGATGAAAAGGTTGGAGCCTCTGGATCTTTATATGACTTGGTCAGAGATAAGCGTTTGGGGTCAGAGATTGAGGTTATTCCTGAAGTATTCGCTTTAGAGTCCAGTTCGATGCTTAAACAGTTTTTTGAGAAGAAACGATAGCTTTCCATAATTTGCTTGTGTTTCATGGTCGTTCGCATTATGTACCTATGTAGCAACCACTACTCAAGGGCACGCAATGGCTCGCATCACTTTGGCTTCCACTTCAAAGAAGCAATCCCTAGATTGAAGTACTATGGGAAGATAACGGAGAAAGAATAATCACTATGAAAAAAGCAATTATCACAGGTGTAACAGGTCAAGACGGTTCCTATCTAGCAGAACTTCTGCTCGACTCGGGGTATGAAGTGCATGGACTTATACGGAGATCATCGACGGATAACTTAGGCAGAATAAGAAACATACTTGAAAACGATTCTTTCTTTATTCATTATGGTGACCTCACAGACTCGACATCAATAAATCATCTGGTAAAAAAAATCCAGCCTGACGAAGTTTACAATCTGGGAGCTCAGTCACACGTTCAGGTTTCATTCAGTACCCCTGAGTTCACGGCTGACACTGCAGCAATCGGACCTCTTCGAATTCTAGAGGCCATCCGAAATGCTGGGCTCACACACCATACGAAGTTCTATCAGGCGTCAACTTCGGAGATGTTTGGAAAAGTTCAAGATTTTCCCCAGACTGAGAACACGCCTTTCCATCCTCGCTCGCCCTATGGCGTCGCCAAGCTTTTTGGACATTGGATTACAAAAAACTATCGTGAATCATATGGAATGTTTGCGACAAGTGGCATCCTTTTCAATCACGAGTCTCCTAGGCGTGGCGCTAACTTTGTCACTAGCAAAATTGTTCTCGGTTTGTTTAACATTTCTAACAATAAACAAGACGTGTTGGAGTTGGGAAATCTCGATGCACTTAGAGATTGGGGTCATGCGAAAGATTTCGTTTACGCCATGTGGCTGATGCTCCAACGAGATGAACCTGACGATTATGTGATTGCAACTGGAGTGCAACACTCTGTCAGAGAGTTCGTTGAGCTGGCAGGGCTTCAATATGGAATGAAAATCACTTGGCAAGGAAAAGGAACTGAAGAAGTAGGAATAGATTCGAACACTGGTAAGGAAGTCATCAGAGTCAATCCTAAATTCTTCCGCCCTGCAGAAGTGGAAACCCTATTGGGCGACTCCAGAAAAGCTGAAATGGAATTGGGTTGGACGCGAAGAACCTCTTTTGCAGATCTAGTAATTGACATGTGTGAAAACACACCAAAATACTTCCCCGACTATCAGGGTGAATAAACAAAGCTTCCTTCTCTGATATGAGTCTTGAGTAATGTGTGCTGGGGCTATTCAGGCAGCAAGGACATGTAGAAATTAAACTTCTGCCTGGAATTCTCGAACAGCGACAAGACTCGAAGAACTCCGAGCTCAGAATTTAGTTCGCAGAGTGCTTCAACTTTTGAAAACTCAGGAGTTAGTTGGAAGCAATCCTAGGGTTCCCTTGAATAGGGTCTTTCTTCTTAGTTAGTTTTGCTATCTGTGATTGGGCTTTGCTTCTAAGTCTTGCGTAGGAGACAGCCAGTAGCGGGGCTGCTGTGTTCTTAGAGCCTTTGGCTCTGGCGTATTTGATTGCGTCTAGGTAGAACTTGT
>JBMOFL010000069.1:0-3325 GCA_049314335.1 Rhodoluna sp.
AAAGCAGATCGTGAAGCAAGCATCTCAAGTATTGCAACCATGATTGGTGCCAGAGCGACAGTTTGGTTTGCCTTTGCATGTTATGCAGTAGCAGGGCTTCTTGCTATGAATACCATTTGGCCAGGCCCATTAGCAGCGTTAGCTGCTGTTCCTTACCTTCTTATTCTTGCTCCATTCCTGAAAATCACAGATGAGGATTGTGAGAAGGCCAACAAGGGTTGGCGTCAATTCATTTGGTTGAACTTCTTTGCTGGAGCACTTGTATCAATGATATTGATCTGGTCTGCACTGTTTAGCTAGTCCTAGCGGCCCAATCAATCATGTATTTGCTGTTATAGCCATTACTGCAATGCTGACAGCTGTAAAGTCTTGAAGGCTTTCTATATCTAAAGTGTTCATGACCATTAGGGCATAAACCTTTATAGGGTGCATAAGCAGCAGCAATCTCTTGACCGGTGTATTTGTCGTTGCGATAACCAATCTTCTTAGCTGTTGCCAACCACTTCTTGCTGTGACCTTCCTTTGGTCCACATAGAGCATGAGCTATCTCGTGAAGAACAGTCTGCATAACATCATCAACGGAATGAACTAAAGCCAGATATTTACTAATGGTTATCTTCTTGTCGTTATAAGAACACATACCTGCTCTTCTGCGACCACTGTCGAACCCAAAGCTCCACTCACGGTCATCTAGTTTCTCAAGCATCTCTGTTTCAGCCAGTGCTCTGATGTAATCCCAACGATCAGCAACTAGACGTATCTTCTTACCTTCATTGCTCCTAGATTTCTCAACGAAACCGAAGTCTTCCAAAGCAGCCAACAATGACAATTGTTCAACTGAAGCACGAGCTGTCACTTTCCCCAACTTGTATTCATCAAAGGCATAATCCATAAGAACTCGAATACCTTCAGCCACCCAAGCCATGCTCCCCTGCTGGCTCTTACCAATCACTAATGAAGCTGAAGGTCCTTGATCTTTAAACTCGAAAAACCCTAGTTCCGCAACTAGTTCCCCAGATCGTGTAACTGACCACAGACTCTCACCAATAGGCTCAAGTTCAAGACCTGCTCGGCTAAGTCTTGGAGTGGCTCTAGTAAGTGTGGCTGTCATCGCAAAGACAGGCTAACTCCGAAAGGCCTTTTGGCGTTGGAGTTATCCACTATTTGTTTGTGTGCCCGATAAAGACTTGAACCCCCCGTTTGAACGGAGGGTTCAATTCAATTACTAGTTAGGCTTAGGCTCGCTTGCGTCTACCTAGAGCGAACAGGACTAAACCTGTCACAATGGCAAACAAAGCGGCCATGGCCATGTAGTCCAGTTCTTCGCCTGTATCTGCAAGCTCTTCGCCACCGGTTGTCTCTTCAGGTGCTTCACAGTTCCACTGTGCATAAAGCGTTGTGTTAGCTGTAAGTGTGATCGGCTCAGAATCTAGGAATGTGCTACCTGAGCCATCTGTCTTAGTGTTCCAACCCTCGAAAGCACAATTTGTCTTTACTAGGTCACCCTGCGGTGCTGCCAGGGTAACAACAGTGGAAAGTGTCGTTGATGATTGCATCTGAGGAACTGATCCTTCGGAAGCTTCGTTAGCATCGTAAGAAAGTGTGTAAGGAGTTAGTTCAGGTGTAGTGCGTGTTGGAGCTTCACTCCATTCAGTGTCAGCGAATGTAAGGCCAAAGCTTGCTCCACCTGCCAGACGTCCCCCTAGGGTAATTGTGATTGTGCTTGCCTCGGCATACTCAACCGCAACCCAGTTCTCCTCGTCATCAGTACTAGAAGTCTCGCCCACTGGCTCAGAGAACTCGTAAGCTCCTCCTTGGCCAGTTGCTGTTAGTACCGTTGCTGGGTTTGATGAGAGCTCGTATGCAGTAATTCCAGCAAACTGTGCAAACTGGTTGTTGTCAATGTCAACCACACGCATAGCAATGTTCTGAAGCGTAACTGCCTTGTTAGAGTCTGCTTCAACAAAGTCAAGTCTGAATGTAACTTTTCCAACTGAAGAAGCAGCTGGGACACCCTCGCCACCACTTTCACCAAAAACATCAAGGCTCAAATCGATAGCACGACCGCTTTCATCGTCTGCTTCGTCAAACTCATCCATGAGCCCATCTGCACCGTTAGTCTCGTCGTCATCGCCATCGATGTTTTCTACGGCAAGTACCGTTGCCACTGCATCAACACCTTCGAATACATCGTTATAACGGTGGCTAAAACCCAGACCTGCATCTTTACCGATGTCGGCTGGCTGGATGGTTCCTGTTGTGGCACCAAAGTTCATTTCCCCTAGAGCTACGTTGATCGTGGTAGCTGAAGCTGGCTGAGCAAATACGAAACTGCCGAACACTATTGCGACAGTTGAACTAATAATGAGTCGATTTTTCATGATTTTTATTGTACAGACTGTTTAATATCACCTCAAGCATTGACTGTGTTTTTCCCGAAAATTTCATTGAAATTGCATCTTTTGGGCCCTAATGATACAAAAACTGGCCCCTCTAAACCCCAACTATCTCTGGACGTCTAGCCAAAGAACCCCTTTGAGGCTCTAAGTCACAGCAACTCTGAGCATTAGAATTGCGCCAGCGGAAGGATTATATGAACACCCAACCAAAGATTCTTGTCATTGTGCATGACATTGATGACCACCTCAACGAGATGGCTAACCCAATTGCCGAAGCAGGCATTCTTATGAACACCTGGGATGTCCAGAATGATGGTGATGGCTTACCTGAGATAGACACATTAGATCAGTACTCAGGCATCATTTCTCTAGGTGCTCACGCAGGTGTTTTAGAAGAAGCTGAGCATCCTTGGATGAGCCATGAGAGAAAGATCATGGAGTGGGCTTTAGAAACGGAGACTCCACTACTAGGGCTCTGCTTTGGTTCTCAACTTCTAGCCTCAGCTGCCGGTGCTCGAGTCTATAAAGCCGATGCTGGAGAGTTTGCTTGGACCAAAGTGAACATGCTTCCAGAAGCATCAAAAGATCCTGTAATTAGTTCATTAGGCGAAAGTGCAGACGCTTTCCAATTTCACTACGACACCTTTGACCTACCAGAGAACGCAGTTCTTCTAGGTGAAAGTAATGGCACCATCGAAGCCTTCAGAGTTGGTTCAAGTGCATGGGCCACTCAGTTCCACCCAGAAGTAGGCCTCTCACAACAACTAGCTTGGCTAAGCACATACCGTCGTGCATTCCTTAGAGAAGGCATCGACCTTGAAGAACAAATAGCCAAATCACATGAGCTAGCAGCTAGCTATCGCAAACAAGCCTGGGATCTATCCGAAGCTTTTGCTAAGCAGGTTTTGGCTTTCCATAACCGCTAG
>JBMOFL010000070.1:0-3304 GCA_049314335.1 Rhodoluna sp.
ATTCACGAGAATCCTTCGAAAGCCGCCAGCGTCACTGCTGTTGATCTAGCTCGTAAAGCAATCTTTGTTCCTGAGAGTAAGCCGGTTGGTGATCTCCTGCAGGAGATGCAACTCTCGTCTACTCACATTGCGCTAATCGTTGATGAATACGGTGGTGTTGCAGGGCTTGCCACTATGGAAGACGTGATTGAAGAAATCGTTGGAAACATCAGTGATGAATATGACAATGACCTTCCTGAGATTGAAACACTCGATGATGGTTGGATAAGAGTAAGCGCTCGGTTATCGCTATTCGATCTTGGTGAACACTTCGACCTTGAATTAGAAGATGAAGATGTTGATAGTGTTGGTGGACTACTAGCAAAAGAACTTGGCCGTTTGCCAGGTCGCAATGATCAGATTGAGTTCTCGGGTTTGATTATCAAAGCTGAACGCATTGAAGGTAGACGCAAGAGGGTTATTACAGCTCTTGTGAAAATGACTGAAGAAATGATTTCCGCTAGACGAGCTGTGGAAGATGACAACGAGTGAATGAATTTAGATCGGGTTTCGTCTCTTTCGTAGGCAGACCTAACGTTGGCAAGTCAACTCTTACCAACGCATTGGTAGGAGAGAAGATTGCGATCACCTCATCTAAACCACAGACCACAAGACGTGCTATTCGCGGCATTGTGAATACCCCTGAGGCTCAAATTATTCTTGTTGACACCCCAGGCTTACACAGACCTAGAACCCTTCTTGGTCAACGTCTAAACAACTTGGTTGAAAACACTTTAGGTCAGGTAGACGTGATCGGTTTCTGTGTTCCAGCTAACGAAAAGATTGGCCCAGGCGATAACTTCATCAACGAGCAAGTCGGTGAGTATCGCAAAGCAAAGTTTGTAGCTCTTGTTACTAAGAGCGAAACAGTTAGCCGTGATGCTCTTGCTCAACAGTTAGTGGCCATCAGTGAACTTAGAAACTGGGATGCAGTTATCCCAGTTAGCGCCGTATCAGGAGAGCAGCTTGAGGAACTGAAAGCGGTTCTAGGCTCGCTCTTACCTAAATCAGATGCTTTGTATCCAACGGACATGGCTACCGAAGAAAGCCTCGAAGATCGCGTTTGTGAACTAATTCGTGAGGCATCTCTTGAAGGTTCAAGAGAAGAACTTCCGCACTCACTGGCTGTGACCATTGATGAAATGGGTCCGCGTAAGGACTCACACATCTATGACATCCATGCCAACCTCTGGGTCGAACGAGACAGCCAGAAGGCAATCATCATCGGCAAGGGTGGCTCAAGGCTGAAAGAGATTGGTATGGAAGCCAGAGCTGAGATCGAAAAGCTGCTCGGAACCAAGGTGATGCTCAAGATTCACGTCAAAGTTGCCCCTGACTGGCAGCGAGATCCAAAGCAATTGGGTCGACTTGGTATGTAATGCTGTGTTAGCCTAAAAAACATGTTCACCGTTCTCCTGCTTAGTTACCGCGACGAGGCCTAATTCCGGCCCTCCCCGTCGCGGTGCTTAATGCATGACCGGAACCCCCAACAATAAATCTGTTGTTTACCAAAGAAGGTAAGTGACCTTGGGTTTCTAGGAGAGACCATGAAGAACAATCAAAAACCATCGACCATGCCGATACACAAGTATCGCCCGTTCCACGAGCAGATTAGCGTTGAGCTACCTGACCGCACATGGCCGACTAAAAGAATTACTGAAGCACCGTTGTGGTGTGCCGTTGACCTAAGAGACGGCAACCAGGCCCTTATTGATCCAATGAGCCCTGAGCGCAAGATGAAGATGTTCCAGCTGCTAGTCCAAATGGGTTACAAAGAAATTGAAGTTGGCTTTCCTTCAGCTAGCCAAACCGACTTTGACTTTGTTAGAGAACTTATTGAAGGTGGACACATCCCAGCTGATGTGACCATCCAGGTTCTAACTCAAGCGAGAGATCACCTGATTGAAAGAACTTATGAGTCCATCAAGGGTGTGCACAGAGCAATCGTGCACCTCTATAACTCAACCTCTGTATTGCAAAGAAGAGTTGTCTTCAACGCTGATAAGCAGGGTGTCATTGATTTAGCACTAGCTGGAGCTCGTAAGTGTAAAGATATGGAAGCAAGTGTTCCTGGCACTGTTGTGCACTACGAGTATTCACCAGAGTCATACACCGGTACTGAACTTGAGTTTGCACTAGAAGTTTGTAACGCAGTCATTGCAGCTTTTGAACCAACACCTGACCACAAGATGATTATCAACCTTCCAGCAACTGTTGAGATGGCAACACCTAACGTTTATGCTGACTCAATTGAATGGATGTCTAGACACCTTGACAGAAGAGACTCAGTTCTCTTGAGCCTTCATCCACACAATGACCGAGGAACAGCTGTTGCTGCAGCTGAACTTGGTTACATGGCTGGAGCAGATCGCATTGAAGGATGTTTGTTCGGTAATGGTGAGCGAACTGGAAACGTAGATCTAATCACCCTTGGACTAAACCTATTTAGTCAAGGCATAGATCCACACATTGACTTTTCTAACCTTGATGAAATCAAGAGAACAGTTGAGTACTGTAACCAACTGAGAGTTCCTGAGCGAGCTCCATATGGTGGAGACCTTGTTTACACAGCCTTCTCAGGTTCACACCAAGATGCCATCAAGAAGGGCTTTGAGCGCATGGCAGCAGACGCTATCGCTCAAGGAGTAGACCAAGAATCACTTGAATGGGCGGTGCCATATCTTCCTATCGACCCTAAAGATGTTGGTAGAAACTATGAGGCCGTTATTCGTGTGAACTCTCAATCAGGTAAGGGTGGAGTTGCATATCTTCTAAAGAGTGATCACAACCTAGACCTACCTAGAAGACTTCAGATTGAATTCTCCAGAGTTGTTCAGAACAAGACTGACAGTGAAGGTGGAGAGGTTACCTCAGCCGCTCTATGGAGTATCTTCCAGGACGAGTATCTTCCTTCAACTGTTGCCTCCGAGAAGTGGGGAAGGTTCGAACTCAAGAAACTTGCCACCTCCAGTGACATGGACGGTGTAGTAGACCTAGTTGCTGTATTGCGTGATGGAGCTGAAGAAGCAGAGCTTTCAGGTACTGGTAACGGCCCTATCTCAGCTTTCCTATCTGTGCTTGAAAAGCGTGGCATCAAAGTTGAACTTCTCGATTACACAGAACACACCCTTGGTGCATCTAGTGACGCTCAGGCTGCTGCCTATATCGAACTAAAGGTTGAAGGCAAGACTCTTTGGGGTGTTGGCATTGATGGAGACATATCTAATGCCTCGCTCAAGGCTGTCATTTCAGCGGTTAACCGCGC
>JBMOFL010000071.1:0-3229 GCA_049314335.1 Rhodoluna sp.
TATCTATGGCCAAATCAGTAAACAGTAGAAAACCAACCTATGCCTTTCTAGGTCCTGTTGGAACGTTTACTGAGCTTGCCTTGGCTCAAGTTAAAGCGGCTAAGAACGCTAACCACCTCGCTGTTTCAACAGTTAGTGAAGCCATTGATGCTGTTATCAACGGATCGGCGCTTCGTGCCATCGTTCCAGTTGAGAACTCTATTGAAGGCGGAGTTTCAGCAACTCTTGATGCCTTAGCTAATTCAACCGACATACGTATATATGGAGAGTATCTAGTTCCAGTTACCTTCAACCTTGTTGCTAAGCCTGGAACCAAGTTGGCTGATGTAAAAGTAATTAGCACCCACCCAACGGCCTACGCTCAATGTAGAGGTTGGTTACAGGAAAACATTCCAGCACATACACACTTACCTTCCACATCAACTGCAGCGGCAGCGTCAAATCTTCTTGAGAAGGATTCTTTAGCAGATGCAGCTATCGCAGCCAAGAGCATCACAGATCACTACAAGCTAGCTGTTCTTGCTAGAAACATTGGTGACAACAAGAGCGCTCAAACTAGGTTCATTGAAATTGGTTTGAATGCTAAGCCAACTAAATCTTCCGGTAAAGATAAGACCTCTGTGATTGTTGAATTACCTGAAGACAGGCCAGGAGCTCTTTTAGAGATGCTCGAACAGTTTGCAGCAAGAGGAGTAAACCTCAGCAGAATTGAATCCAGACCTATCGGCGATCAGCTTGGTAGATATAGATTCAACATTGACGCCCAAGGTCATATTGATGATGATGCTGTGGCTGAAGCTCTTATGGGATTACATAGATTTAGCCCAAAGGTTACCTTCCTAGGTTCATACCCACGAGCAGACAAGAAGAGCAGTAAGCATGAGGGGAATAACTCTAATAAAGAGTTCTCTTCAGCAGAGTCGTGGTTAAAGAAGCTACGAGCAGGACGCTAAAGGTAACCTTTAACAATGATTGATGCCAACCTGCTCAGAGATAACCCTGAAGTCATCAAAGCCTCTCAGCGAGCAAGAGGAGCTAGTGAAGAACTAGTTGACCAAGCCGCTACAGCTGATGACAACTGGAGAAAAGCCCAAGCAGAATTTGAAAACCTAAGAGCAGAACAAAACGCTAAAGCAAAACTTGTTGCAGGAGCTTCCGCAGATGACAGAGCAAAGCTAATTGCTGAAGGTCAAGAACTTGCCGCTGGAGTTAAGGCAGCTGAGCAAAGAGCAGCGGATCTTCAGAGTGAACTAAACACTGTTGTTTCAAAGATTGAGAACGTTGTTGTCGAAGGTGTTCCTGTTGGTGGCGAAGACAACTTCGTTGTAATTCGTGAAGAAGGCACTAAACCAAACTTTAGCTTCACACCAAAAGATCACGTTGAACTAGGTGAACTACTTGATGTCATTGACATTGAACGCGGCGTGAAGATTTCAGGTTCAAGATTCTATTTCCTCAAAGGTTGGGGAGCGAGATTAGAACTTGCACTTATGAACCTTGCATTAGACCAAGCAGCTAAGGCAGACTTCACCGCACTAATCACACCTACTTTAGTTAAACCAGAAGTGATGGCAGGAACAGGTTTCCTAGGCGAACATGCAGATGAGATTTACTATCTTCCAGCGGATGATCTTTATCTAACTGGAACAAGTGAGGTAGCACTTGCTGGATATCACAGCAACGAGATTATTGATCTAAGCGATGGGCCTAAGAGATATGCTGGGTGGTCAACTTGTTATCGTCGTGAAGCAGGTAGCCATGGTAAAGATACCAAAGGTATTCTTCGCGTTCACCAGTTCAACAAACTAGAGATGTTCTCTTATGTTGAACCTCAGCATGCAGACGAAGAACACCAGAAGCTTCTTGCCTGGCAGGAAGAGATGCTAAAGAAGTGTGAACTTCCTTACCGAGTTATTGATACTGCTGCAGGAGATCTAGGTTCCAGCGCTGCTCGCAAGTTTGATGCTGAGGCTTGGGTTCCATCTCAAGAAACCTATAGAGAACTAACCTCAACTTCTAACTGCACAACTTATCAAGCCAGAAGACTAAACGTTAGATACCGCAATGAAGATGGCAAGACAGCTATTGCCGCTACCCTAAACGGAACACTTGCCACAACCCGTTGGTTAGTGGCAATCCTTGAGAACCACCAACAAGAAGATGGCTCTGTTCGCATTCCTCTAGCTCTTCGTCCTTACCTAGGTGGAGCTGAAGTTATTCTCCCAGTCAAGAAGAACTAACCAGTGACTCAAGAACCTTGGCTGATAGCAATCGACATCGATGGCACTTTGGTGCACGACGATGGGTTTCTAGCTCCTGAAGTTATTCGAGAGGTAACCAGAGTTCGTGACTTAGGCCATCATGTAGTTGTTGCCACCGGTCGAGCTGCAGCCAATGCCATTCCAGTCGTTCAAGATGTAGGTATTGAAGTAGGTCACGTTGTATGTTCTAACGGTGCGGTAACCATAGAGATTGATAGTAAAGAAGCTAAAGGTTACACAGTTCGAGAAGTTATTGGATTCGATCCTGCACCAGTGCTTTCTCAACTAATTGAAAAGTTACCTGATGCTCACTTTGCGGTTGAAGATGTGGATGGAACATACAGATTCCATAAACCTTTTCCTTCATACGCTTTAGGTGCTGAAAACATTGAGACACCTTTAGATCAGCTCATGCATGGTGAAGTTAGCCGTGTGGTTGTGCTCTCACCAGAACAGAACGTAAATGATTTCCTGCAGATAGTTGAATCAGTTGGTTTGCACTCAGTGTCCTATGCAATTGGCTACACAGCCTGGCTCGATATCTCTCCGCAGGGAGTTACAAAGGCAAGTGCTCTCGAGCAAAGAAGAAAATCACTAAATATTCCTAGAAATAGAGTCATAACCATAGGTGATGGCCGTAACGATATTTCAATGTTTGAGTGGGCTAATGAAGGCGGAGGCCTTTCATTCGCTATGGGTCAGGGCCCTGATGAAGTGAAGCAAGCTGCCTCCACTGTTACAGCAAGCGTTGAAGAACATGGCGTTGCCAAGGTTTTATCAGGGCTTGAAGGCATTATTTACAGCCAAAACTAGCTCCCAGCATTATCGCAGGTTCACAACGTATTTTTGAAACCACTGAGCATTGGTTAGACTATTCAACGGAGGTCTGTCCGAGCGGCCGAAGGAGCTAGTCTTGAAAACTAGTGAACTGAAAGGTTCCGTGGGTTCGAATCCCACGGCCTCCGCCA
>JBMOFL010000072.1:0-3118 GCA_049314335.1 Rhodoluna sp.
TCAATGTCTTCATCGCTGGCTTTGATGATGTGTGAGAAAGAGTTGACTCTTTCAACTCTTACTCTTTCTTTATCTCTATCAAAGCCAAGAGCTGCTCTGATGTTGATGTCATGGCTAATGGTGAGATCATTCTGTAATTCTTTAGCCCATGCTTCGATTACATGGTTACCTGGTTCCATAGCCATGGTTAGGCAACCAAAAGATATGGCTTTAGCGTTTAGTGCTTTTACTTGTTCCTTAGTTGGAAGTTCTTCTTTAGTCCAACCCCAGTCTGCTGTTCCATTTGTATAGAAGTTGTATGTAGGGGAGCCTTGAGCGTTAACGCTGATAACAGCAAGTGTTGTTGGTTCATCGGTGTTGATGATGTGGTCTAGGTTCACATTGTTTGAACTAAGTCGCTCTTTGATTAGTGTTCCGAATCTGTCACTAGAGATACGGGCTAGGAACTGGTGATCTGCTCCTCTTCTAGCTAGGGCTAGAGCTACGTTAGCGTTAGCTCCACCAACAACAGCCTGGAACTGGCCTTTAGTCTCTCTGGACTCGATGAGGTCAATAAGGGCTTCGCCAATAACTAGAATCATGCTTCAAGTTTATTGGTGCTAAGTCACGGGTTAGTCATGTTGCCAGATAGGCTCGATGTATGAATAAAACATTGAAAGTTGCTACAGCATACGTTCTAATCGGTCTTACTTCAGCATGGTTTGGTTTCATTATTGCCAACTATGTGGGCCTATACGAGGCACCTCAATACAACAACGATGGCTACATGTGGTTTGGCTATGCACAACTGACTAAGCCGAGCACATACATCTTCCTTACTGCTCTTATCTCTTTAGCTGCTTTCTCAGGCTCGGCTTACCGCAAAGCTGATGTTCTAGTGGCTAAGAAGACCCCTGGTGCCCTTCCGGTGTTTAGGTTCGCAACCGTAGGTGTTGTTGTTTCACTGGTTTCTTTAGTGATCTTTGCTCTTAGTGCTTTCTTTGCTTCATTCAATGACTTCTCTGGCTCTAGAAGCGGTATTGCTGATCAGTTGACTGGTGTTTATATTCCAATCATTCTGGCTGCTGCTGTTGCTGTGTTGCTAATTCTTAGTGCAACTGTTTACCGTAAGTCTGAGGCAACTGTTGGTAAAGCTAGCCCAGAACAAAAAAGAGCTAAACGTGAGGCTGCTCTAGCTTTCATCTATCCAATTGTTGGAACTACTCTTGCCCTACTCATTGGCCTAACTGTTTATCAAGCAAGTAGAGAGAACCCTCAGGTTTGGGTCTGGGTTTTGATCTTGGCTATCGTTGGTGGCTCTGTTGCTCTAGGTAGCATTTACGCTGCTAGAACCAAAGCCCAGGGTGCAGTTCAAGCAAAGCCTAAGAAGGTGGCTGGAACAACAGCTCTTAGCTTGAACTTTGTTCTAGTGGTTTTCTTCGTGGTTGTTGTGACACTAATGTCTTTCGCCTTTGGCATCGCAGCTATCAGTGAACTAAGTCAGTGGAGAGAAAACGGAAATTACATCATGGACTTGACTCCTGATTGGTTCTTCAGGTCAATGCTTCCAGCCATGCTGACTTTGGCTCTAGTTGATGTCACTGCCTATATAGCTGTTCGCATTAGGAGCTTTGTTTCGGCTGCGTAACTAGTACTGCTTTCTAAAGTTTTCCTCGGAACAAGCGATTAAATAAATCGCCTATTAGAGCTAGGACGCTGAACCCTGCCCAGGCACCAAGAATCTTTGAGAGAGTCTGTTTAGTGCGGGCTGGGTTTGTGCTAAAACCAATTATTAGAAGCCCAACTGGCACTGAGAGCATGAAGAAGAGGAATGCCATTCCTTTAGGCCCTACGTAGTCACCACTAGACCCTAAAGGTGCAGGAGCAACCAGCAAGACAACAAATGGCGCAAGCATTACAAGGATGCCGATGATTCTCATTACTAATCTAAAGATTGGACTTGATTCATTGTTATTGATACTCATGGTGTCCTTTCTGTTTTTGTATTGCCGCGTGGCCGCTCAGTAAGTGCACACCAATCTAAAGAATTAGCTGGACTCCGGCGAGATCACTGATGTGCCAAATTGCAACTGCAAGAAACACAATAGACAAAACCAATCTATAGATTTCACCGCCTGACAGGGGAGATCCTTTAGCGTTTACTAACTTCTTTGAAAAGCGATAAATGAACATCAAGGCAATTCCGCCACTCAAAAGAACAAAAGACAGCGGAATGGTTATAAGTGCCACAGCAATGAAACCGCCATTAAACACCAACGGGCTACTGCTCGGAAGATAATCCCTGAACTGCAGAAGGACCCATGGGCTAAGAGCCACTACTACTCCTAGCAAAAAATAAAACAAACCCAAATATAAATAGAATTTACTTTTCTCAGGTTTTGGTTGAACTACATCAGTGCTCACTTTTCTCCCTGTTTTAGAGGAGCCTGGTGCCCCCGCTAACTTGAGAATAGCGTCTCCGCTCGGGATTGAATCACTGCCTCGGTAACAATATCGTGACAAGGCAACATTTAGATTTTGTATCGCTCCTGCTCTGCTTTTTGATAACGAAGTGGAGAAACTTTATTCAATTACTTGTAGTCCACTCCAAAAAGTAGCGCTAGGACACCGATACCTGCGGCTATAGCAAGACGACTTAAGAAGCTTTTCATTCTTCGAGTTGGTCTTATGCCATAGAAGATAACTAACATTCCAGCTGGTAATGAGAGCAAAAAGAATAGATAAGCCATTCCCTTAGGCCCCACGTAATCCCCACCGAACCCGATGGGTGCAGGAGCCACCATCAGGATAAAGGCAGGTGCAATCATTACAAGGACGCCTAAGATCGTCATTTGTAATTTGAATCTAAGACTTGTTTGAGATTGATCTGTACTCAAAATTCCTCCTCGGTTAGAAGGGCCCCGAGCCCCCGCTAACTTGAGAATAGCGTCTCCTCTCGGGATTGAATCACAGCCTCGGTAACAATATCGTGACAAGGTAACCTTGAGATTATGAAGTACTCCTGCTCCGCTCTGTTGTTCGACAACGATGGAGTTCTAGTTGATTCCCACCAAGCAGCAAAAGCTGCTTGGGATGTCTGGGCTACAGAATTCTCACCTGGCTACGACTTAGATAAAGC
>JBMOFL010000073.1:0-2892 GCA_049314335.1 Rhodoluna sp.
CATCGAACCTTTCCAAGGTGCAGCTACCGGTGTGGGTGGAATTGTTAGAGACATTCTTACTATGGGTGCAAGACCTATTGCTGTGATGGATCAACTTAGATTTGGTGCTGTTAGTAACCCAGACACTGCAAGAGTAGTAAACGGTGTCGTTTCAGGTATCAGTTTTTACGGTAACTGCCTAGGTCTACCAAACATCGGTGGAGAAACAGTCTTCGACAAGGTGTATCAAGGTAACCCACTTGTTAATGCTCTATCTGTTGGTGCTTTACGTCATGAAGACCTAAAGCTCGCGAAAGCTTCTAACCCAGGCGATCTTGTAATTCTCTTTGGTGCAAGAACTGGTGCTGATGGTATCGGTGGAGTTTCTGTATTAGCCTCTGAGACATTTGATGCTGATGGTCCTTCAAGAAGACCAGCGGTTCAGGTTGGTGATCCATTTGCGGAAAAGGTACTCATTGAATGCTGTCTTGAACTTTATGCAGCCAAGGTAGTTGCTGGTATTCAAGACCTTGGTGGTGCTGGTTTGTCGTGTGCTACAAGTGAGCTTGCATCTAATGGTCGTGCAGGAATGAGAGTGCAACTAAAAGATGTTTTACTTAGAGATGAGTCACTAACTCCTGAAGAGATTCTGATGAGTGAATCTCAAGAGCGCATGATGGCTATCGTTCCTAGGCAAGACCTAAAAGCCTTCAAAGCCATCGTGAACAAATACGAAGTCGAATTCAGTGTTCTAGGCGAAGTCATCAGAGAACCAAGGCTATACATCAACTGGGGTAAAGAAGAGATTGTTAACGTCCCACCTAGATCAGTAGCCCACGATGGTCCTGTATACGAAAGGCCAGTAGCCTATCCGGTTTATCAGGACGACCTGAACAAAAACACTGTCGCTGACGCCAACTTGAGCCGTGCAACTGAACCTAGCGAATTAGCTGAACAGCTGATGCTAATCATCTCTTCACCTAACCAGGCATCGAAGAGTTGGATTACCGATCAATACGATCACTACGTTGGTGGCAACACTGCTCTTGCTATGCCTGATGATTCGGGAATGGTTCGAGTTTCAGAAGAAACTGGTCTAGGTGTTGCCATAGCAACAGATGCTAACGGCAGATACTGCCAACTAGATCCATATAATGGTGCAAAGCTAGCTTTGGCTGAAGCGTATAGAAACGTTTCTTCATCAGGCGCTGTTCCTGTTGCTGTTACTAACTGTCTTAACTTTGGCTCACCTGAAAACCCAGAGGTCATGTGGCAATTCAAACAAGCAACAGCAGGCCTTGCTGATGGTTGTCTAGAACTAGGTATCCCAGTTACCGGAGGTAACGTCTCCTTCTATAACCAAACAGGTGACGTAGCTATTCATCCAACACCTGTTGTTGGTGTGCTTGGCGTTATAGATGATGTTGCCAGAAGAGTTCCTTCTGGTTGGCAAGATGCCGGTAACAATATTTATCTTCTAGGAATTACCAGAGATGAACTTGATGGTTCAGTTTGGTCGGAAGTAATTCATGATCACCTAGGCGGAAAACCACCGCTAGTTGATCTGCCAGCAGAGAAAGCCCTTGCCGAATTACTTCAAGGTGCATCTCTCCAAGGTTTACTAGCTTCAACTCATGACCTGTCCGAAGGTGGACTTGCCCAAACGCTAGTTGAGAGCACATTACGTTTCGGTATGGGTGCAAGAGTTTGGCTGAGCGAGATAGCTGAAAGAGATCAAGTAGATCTAACCGCAGCTCTCTTCTCAGAGTCAACTGCAAGGGTGATTGTTTCAGTTGGTAGAGAAGATGATGTTAAATTCGTAGGTCTTTGTGAAGCCAGAGGTGTCCCAGTTCTAAGAATCGGCGTTACCGATGCATCAGGTCAACTAGAGATTCAGGATCTAGCCACATGGCGCATTGACGATCTAAAGAAATCTCATGGTGCAACTATTCCCGAACTATTTGGATAGGCAAGTAGAATAATTTTCACTCGGCTCCTCTGCTCCAACCAATTACCAAATTCAGGATCTATGTAGCGAGACATCGCTCTTATCTGGGTATCTTTCTCTTCGAGATTTATATGAAGAATCGAATGATGATGACCTATCCTATTTCTAAACCAACGTAGATCTCCCAAGAGTTGAGAAACGTGAGTTGAATTTCTTGTGTTCAACCCCACGAATCCGTTAGCAATGTCTGGCCAAAGATGTCTAAATTTTTTCGACAGCAGAAGATGCCAAAACCCAAACGGGAGTTCTGAAATAATTTGCGATGGAACCAGAGGTTGACCATTACTTAGGACTTGCAGCTTAGCTTGTCTTAGCTGGTCTTTGACCTTGCTATTAGATGAAGCCAGTTCACCAAATGGATCAAATACCCAGTGCTCCGAATAGCCCAGCCTTTCATATCTCTTTTCTAACTGAGTTGAGATTGTGTTGCGAATAGCGACTTCAAGAAATGCAAGTTGCTCCCACATCGCTGCTGAAACTTGATTGTTCCAAACATACAACTCTTCCGCCTTAGCTTTGTTTTCGAAAGTCTTCTCTAAGTACTGTCTCAAGCGCTCGTAAGAAAATATTCTTTCCAACAGCTCCCATTGAGATGGTTGCGTATTGCTCATGAACTTGGTAATCTCTCCTTGAACACCCCGGAACCGTCCCTGTAGTTCGAAAGAACCGATCAAACGGCCGGGGTTCTGTATTTCTGTATAAACAATCTTTCACAGGCTCGAGTGATTTAGTTCCTAGTTCATTTCAATGTGGAAAATTGCTGGAAGGATCTGTTTTCGCTTCTCATGAAATGTTTACTTTTTTGTTATCCTTTTCACGAAGGCCCCGGAACCGTCCCTGTAGTTCGAAAGAACCGATCAAACGGCCGGGGTTTCTTGCTTAATTTCTAATCTCGCACAGACTTA
>JBMOFL010000074.1:0-2838 GCA_049314335.1 Rhodoluna sp.
CCAGTCTTACTGACCTTGATCTTTACTGGCTTGGACATAGCTAGATACTTGTCTTTTGCTTGAGCGGTAAGAGTTACTGAGCAGTTACCAGCTTTCTTACCTGCCGTTACCTTTAGCATCTTGGTTATTACCTTCTTGCCCTTAACCTTGGTGGTTATGTTTGCTACCTTGGCGGTGCAAGGACCTGTGACTTTATAGGTAGCTAGAGCCTTGGAGTTAGTAGTTATAGCTAAGTTAGTAGTCCCACTGAACTTTAGAGCCTTAGGTGCTTTGAAGGAAGCAATAGTTTGAGCTATTGGTTTGTAACAGTCATTTACGGACTTAGATGAAATGGTGGCTGTTGTCATTCCAGCAGGGCAAGCAATTGGTGTGCTGCTGTTGAGTTCAGTGGTGAAGAAGCCTCGAGGTGCTTCATCACAACCACTTCTGTCCAACTTTAATGTCCAGCCAGCGCCACAAACTACTGGTGGTGCTACAAGTGTTGTCGTATCTGAAGCGACAATTGATTCGTCGAGCAGAATCACAGCCCTAAATTCACCTGAACAGGATGCTCCAGGAGCTAGTTCAACGTCGTCATAAGGAATGCTGGAATAGAAACCCTCCAGGCTATCCATGGATAAAGTAGCGTTGATCGTGCCGTCTTGAGGGATCCCTCCTGTGAAGTAAAGCAGTGCTAGAGGTTCATCTGAAGTAGTGGAAGTGATAGCTAGCGTCAAAGGTCTAGATGCATCAGGAGCTTTAGCTACAACCGTTATTGCGCACATCAGTGTCTTTGAGGGGTAAGCAGTGATGCTGTAAGAAGGATTTTCGATAACTACCGGTGTGGTTGGTATCACAGAAGTTGTTTGAGTTTTCCTAACTCCGGATTGGTAATACTCCAAGGTGATTTCAAGCAAATCGTTGCATTGGATTCCAGGAGAACTAAAGATTTCGTATTGCCAGTTGATGAAGTTTTCAGGATTGTTCCTAATGGATTCGACTAAATCTGTTGGATTGAATGTCGCTTCCAGGACTTGGCCCCATCTACTGTCGTGAATGAAGGCACGGACAGTATTCACTGACGCTCCGCCGGTACTGAAAACAAGGGCCATCGATTGCCGATCTGCCCTGCTAGGAAATGCCGCTAAGACTTTAAATTCGCAGTTGGCGTTGCTTAGTGGAACTGCCTTTACCAAGACTTGTTCAGAGCTCACACTGAATACTGTCGAGGCCAATATTCCGGCAGGGGAGTCAAGAACTGCTTTGTAGTTGCCGGTGCATGGGTGAGGCGCATCGAGCCAGCTTTGGGTAATCGCAACGTTGGCTGAGTTTTCGGACTCGTTCTCAAAAGAAAGCACCGCTGTAATGGTTCCATTAACCGAAACCGCATCGGATACTTTGACTCCAGTAAACATGTCATCTGAATTTGTTTCAGATATTCCAATGGCAATTGGTCGAGCCTCGTCTGGTAAAGAAACAGCGACTTGGACCTTACAGGTTTCGCTATCGGTTATTTGCGACGCAGTGATTGAGTAAGTGTCTGGGGCTGGAGGTGCTGTTGGCTTTGTCGGTGTTATTTCAAAGCCATCGGTTTGTAATTCTGGTGCTTCGATTGAGCTTCGAAAGTTGTTTAGAAGGTCTCTGTATTCAACGGAAACAAAAAGCGTCATTCCACAAGACCATTGAGTTGAAATTTGGTTAATGGAGTTTACGAGACCTTCTCGTGTTACCTCTCCTGCTGCTAGCTCTTCAGGGCTAAAGGTGAAATCAATCAAGCCAGATGCCAAGCTGTCTGAGATTAGAAAAGCTATTTGGTCTGTTCCCGGTGCCGTTGAATCTATGGTCAAGCGTGCTGTACCAGCACTTGCAGGTGAAGGGATGTTTGCCAAAATCCTAAACTGGCACTCTGCGTTATTCAGATTGATAAGTCGTTGTGATGGGTATCCACCAGCAGTAGGCGTAACAGTAGGTTTTGCAACCACTACGTCAGATACGGTTTTATTAGCTGCTGGGGCACCCCGCCACTTGTAGCTTAAGGTTACCTCTATGGTGTCACCACAAGTAAATGGAGCAAACCCAACTGTCAAAGATCCATCCAGGTTGTTATTTCCAACATCATTCAGCTCAGATATGAGATACGTATTTTCATAAAGTTGGTTTGCACTCTGTGACCACAGAATCAAGTTTGCTGAGGTTCCTGCCTGGTTTGAAACAATGAGTGACGCAATTTCAGAATCTGGAGTTTCTGGAAAAAGATACCCAACGTAAAAACTGCAATTCTCGGTATTTAGATTGTGCACCCCTAGAAAAGGTTCTGGAGTTGTCATCGGTGCAATATGGAAAGTGAGCGACCAAGCGGTCCAACTACTTTCAGTGCTACCCCAGTTGTAGGCGCAGGAGTAGTTGCTTATTGTGAAATCTCCCACCGTGGTTGGAGTTCCAGTTACTACACCCTGATTGCTCATGGTTAGGCCAGCTGGCAGATTCCCTGCGCGAAAATTAACTGCAATAGTCCCTGCCTCTTGGCAGCCCAAGTCAAGATTTACAACATCACCTACTGTGTAGTAAACGTGTCCTCCAGGGGGGAAAACGGCAGCGGAGGCAGGTGCTACTGATAGCGAGGATCCGGCAAGCAGAGCTACTAGGGCGGTAATAGTTGAAAAGAACTTCTTCATCGGGTGGCTTCCTGAGTCGTTGTAGCTTTTATGACTCTATATTCTCACCTAGATAGGCGATTCTCGAACTACTCTCTTGAAGTTATTGATTCTTTATGAAGGCAAATTTAGCTAAGAATTAGCCTTAATTGATTCTGTTTATGAGGCTCTCTTCGTTGTTTCTAATACTGCCAGCATCTGTACT
>JBMOFL010000075.1:0-2742 GCA_049314335.1 Rhodoluna sp.
GAAAGCTGAGGGAAGACGATGACATCATCAACACGGTTTAGGAACTCAGGCTTGAAGTGCTTCTTTAGCTCATCGTTAACCTTTGCTGCCATGCGGTCGAAGTCATTCTTCTGGTCACCTTCAAGGTTGAATCCAAGAGCACCCTTAGAGATGTCCTTAGAACCTAGGTTGGTAGTCATGATGATGATTGTGTTCTTAAAGTCAACAACACGACCCTGACCATCGGTTAGGCGACCCTCTTCAAGAATCTGCAACAGTGAGTTGAAGATATCTGGGTGAGCCTTCTCAATTTCATCGAATAGCACAACACTGAATGGCTTACGACGAACGCGCTCAGTTAGCTGACCACCCTCATCGAAACCTACGTATCCTGGAGGAGCTCCGAATAGACGAGATACGGTGTGCTTTTCTGCATACTCGCTCATGTCTAGTGAGATCAAAGCACCTTCATCTTCGAATAGGAACTCAGCCAAGGCCTTTGCAAGTTCTGTCTTACCTACACCGGTAGGGCCTGCGAAGATGAATGAACCTGAAGGACGGTTAGGGTCTTTCAAGCCAGCACGCTGACGACGAATAGCCTTAGAAATAGAATCAACGGCCTTCTTCTGACCAATAACTCTTCTGTGAAGTTCTGCTTCCATGAAGATCAACTTCGCGGACTCTTCTTCTGACAACTTGAATACTGGGATTCCGGTCGCAGCAGCTAGAACTTCAGCGATAAGACCTTCATCAACGACTCCGTGAGCTGCAACATTCCCTGAGCGGAACTGCTTAGTTAGCTTTGCTCGCTCAGAGATTAGTTTCTTCTCTGCATCGCGAAGCTTTGCTGCACCTTCGAAGTCCTGAGAATCAATTGCCTTCTCTTTGTCAACGCGAACACCAGCAATCTTCTCTTCAAGATCTCTAAGCTCTGGTGGTGAGGAAAGGATGGAAAGACGAAGTCTTGCTCCTGCCTCATCGATTAGGTCGATAGCTTTGTCCGGTAGGTAACGGTCCTGGACGTAACGATCTGCAAGCTTTGCAGCAGCAACGATAGCGCCATCAGTGATTGAAACCTTGTGGTGAGCTTCGTAACGATCACGAAGACCCTTCAAGATGTTGATGGTCTGTGGAACTGTTGGCTCGTTAACCTGGATTGATTGGAATCTACGCTCTAAAGCGGCATCCTTCTCAAAGTACTTTCTGAACTCATCCAAAGTGGTTGCACCGATGGTTTGTAGTTCACCACGAGCAAGCATTGGCTTCAAAATAGATGCAGCATCAACTGCACCTTCAGCAGCGCCTGCTCCAACAAGAGTGTGGATCTCATCAATGAAAGTGATGATATCTCCACGGCCCTTGATCTCCTTGATGACCTTCTTTAGACGTTCTTCAAAGTCACCACGGTAACGAGAACCTGCGATAAGGGAACCAAGATCTAGTGTGTAAAGCTGCTTGCCCTTTAGGGTTTCTGGAACGTTACCAGCAACAATTGCCTGAGCAAGTCCTTCAACAACAGCAGTCTTACCAACACCTGGTTCACCGATAAGAATTGGGTTGTTCTTAGTTCTTCTGGAAAGAATCTGCATGACTCTTTCGATTTCTTTTTCACGGCCAATAACAGGATCAAGCTTTCCTTCTGCAGCAGCCTGAGTTAGGTTCTTACCAAACTGGTCAAGAACCTGAGAACCCTTTTGTGGAATAGCTTCGCCGCCAACAGTTGCTGACTCTTTACCTTCGAAGCCCTGAAGCATCTGCTGAACCTGAGCACGAACCTTATTTGTGTCTGCACCCAACTTAGTTAGAACTTGAGCAGCAACACCTTCACCTTCTTTGATAAGACCTAATAGAAGGTGTTCAGTACCGATGTATGAGTGACCTAGTTGTAAAGCTTCACGAAGAGATAGCTCGAGAACCTTCTTAGCTCTTGGAGTGAAAGGAATGTGTCCTGTTGGAGGCTGCTGTCCTTGACCAATGATCTCCTTGACCTGGTCGCGAACTGCCTCTTGAGAAATACCAAGCGCTTCTAGCGCCTTAGCGGCTACGCCTTCGCCTTCGTGGATCAGACCGAGCAGGATGTGCTCAGTACCGATGTAGTTGTGATTTAGTGATTTGGCTTCTTCTTGAGCCAAAACAACTACCCTGCGGGCCTTATCGGTGAACTTCTCAAACATTTGCTTCTCCTTCGACACTTTTATGTGCTTACAAAGAAGATAACCCTCAAAAGCCCCATTTGTTAGGGCTGTTCGCCATTGGGAGAAATCCCAAGGTTTAGGTTAGCTTTTGCTCGAGTCAGAAGGCGTCTTCGCCGCCAGTTTTGCCCGCTCTTCAGCTTCAATTTCTGCTCGTACCTTACGCTCTTTAGCGTCAGCACCGATGATTGACTTGAAGAGAAAATAAACCAAAAACATCATGCCGATTGGTGGCAAGGTGGCAAGGAAAGCGTTTATAAAGTCCTGCATGATTACTTAACCAACGGGAACATGATTGTTTCGCGAATACCAAGGCCGGTAAGGCTCATAAGCAATCTGTCGATGCCCATACCCATGCCGCCGGTTGGTGGCATACCGAACTCAAGTGCCTTGAGGAAATCTTCGTCCAGTTTCATAGCTTCTGGATCTCCTGCAGCAGATAACTTCACCTGGGCAACAAATCGTTCACGTTGAATAACAGGGTCAACGAGCTCAGAGTAACCGGTAGCTTGCTCATAGCCTCTGATGTATAGATCCCACTTCTCAACTACCCCTGGCTTTGATCTGTGGT
>JBMOFL010000076.1:0-2741 GCA_049314335.1 Rhodoluna sp.
CTCTTGCAACGGCTATTGGGACATTTGCTCAAGCAACTCTAGCCATTTGGTTCCTCATTGTCTGGGCAGATCCAACTTCTCTAAACATCGGTATCTGGGAGAGAGTGGTTGCCGTTTCTCAAGCCGCATATGGAACTTGGGTCATTGTCTCAATTTATCTTTGGCAAAGTAAGAAAGACAAACTAGCTAGCTAATTTGCCCTTCTACATACGAGGCAACATCAGCCATCACTCTTGAGTCAACTGAATGACCTAAAGCTGGATAACTATTTGTGATTGCTTTGGTGTGAGTTTGCAACCAACTGTTCAGAAGAGATATCGAAGTTTTCGGAATCATTTGATCTTCCAAGCCACGTGCGTATATCACTCTTGGTTTTGTCTTTGCTAATTCGGAATCACCTGACAATTCACCGGTAGCCATGAATCCAGAAAGAATGACAGTTCCTTGAATACGCTCGGGTCTTGTTCTAAGCAGCTGTGTGGCCATTAGTCCACCTTGTGAGAATCCGATAACAATGATTTTGAACTCCACTGGAATTTGTTGATCTAGCCAATCCCAAAGTGAATCGGTTGCAGCGGAGACTTCATCTACAGTGGGGTTTACTAACTCATTTGCTTGGTACCAAGAAAACCCATCGTATGGGGATGGTAAGGGTGCCCTAGGGGAGATCCAAGCAAGTTCTGGAAGGAAACTCATCAGCTCAGGCAGATCTCTCTCATCTGCGCCGTAGCCATGCAAAAACAGAATCACCGGCTCGTTAGGTTCGTGACCTTCTAGGTCATGGGAGAGAAATCTAGTTATTGCCTTGCTCATTAGTCATAGCCTACGCAAGCAAAGGCGTGGTTTTTACGCTTAGTCTCTAATAGTTATTTTCTTATCCGTTTGCTCAAAAGTCTTGTTACCTACCTCGTCAAGCAGGCTCAGCCATAGGGTGTAAGTTCCAGCAGGAGCAGTGTCTGAGAATCGGTGAGTTTGTTTGAAGACGCCTGACTTCTTATCCCCATTGACTAGTTCAGCTGTGCCGTCGGCATTCACATACAATCTGAAGTCTGTCCAGGAAGAGAAGCCTCCTCCTTCTTTCATGAACCAACCATAAACTCCTGCAACTCCAGTTGCATCTGTTACTCCAGCGCTAACTGAGAACTGCTGACCAGCCTTTGCTGTTGAGTCCATAGAAATCTTGTAGACCTCAGGAGCTGCGTTATCTTCTGAACCACCTTCGATAGCGAAAGATATCTGAGTCATGTTTGGTGTTGAGTTACCTAAAATATCGACTGCACTAACGAAGAGAGTATATGTCTCATTTACTGCTCGCTCAGGTAGCTTGCATTCAATTTGATAAGAACCGCTCTTAGCATCACCGCTAACTAGGTTGCCTTCAATTCCAAAACCACACCAAGTTACCCAGCCAGGAGGGCCACCGATAGATCCCCAAGACTTGTCTACACCTGTGCTGTCTGAGACCGACCAGTTGAGTTTGATTGTTGATCCAGCCTGGAACTTTCTTATCTGTGTAGTCTGCACGCCAATCTCTGGGGCTTCGGCATCTAGTTTGCAAGTATCAAAGTGCACATCAGAAAGATCTTTGCTGCAGGAGTCTGATCCAGCACCTGACCTAATTTGATCTTTACCTAATCCACCGTTTATCGCATCATCGCCTGTGCCACCAGCAATAGTGTCTGTTCCGGCATCCCCGTCAATCAAGTCAGCTTCAGTACCACCGGTAATGGTGTCGCTACCTAATCCGCCTGAGATATCATCTTTACCGACGCCACCGTCGATGGAATCAGCCCCGGCATCACCATAAACAACATCTGCTCCAGCACCAGCATTAATCCGGTCATTACCGTTGCCCCCGTAAATCACATCATCGCCACCAAGTCCATTAACAAGATCATTGCCAGCACCAGCACAAATGATGTCGTTGCCAGCAGTGCCTGTGATTCGATCAGCTTTTTCTGTTCCATTTATAGTGCAGGCTACTGGCGATAGGGCAGAGCTCAGAGTAGGAAAACCAGCGACCAGCAAAGGGGTCAAGGCCAATAGGACTAGAGACTTTTTAAGCACGATGGTTCTCCTAACCGAATATTTATTAGAAACCTAGCACTGTAACAGCCTGGTTTAATAGTCGAATCTTGGCTTGTCAGAGAAGTCTCAGGCTATAGAAACCGCTTTCAAAGTCCCGATTTCTAACCATTTTGACCACCAAAGCACGGGTCTTTTCAAATCCGCAAGTATGATTTTGTACTATGACTAATTTAGAACGCCCAGAAATCGAACCAATGATGGAGCCAGCTCCATCTGTATTGACTACCAAAGACATTGTTATTGGCGATGGGGCAGAAGCTCCAACTAACTCAGTAGTGAATGTTCACTACCTAGGTGTTGACTACGAATCCGGTGAAGAATTCGACTCTTCATGGGGACGTGGAGAGTCAATTGAGTTCCCATTAAACCGCCTAATCAAGGGCTGGCAAGTGGGTATCCCAGGTATGAAGGTAGGCGGCAGAAGAATGCTTATCTGCCCACCTGAGATGGCCTACGGACCTGCTGGCGGTGGTCACGCCCTTTCAGGCAAGACTCTAGTCTTTGTTATTGATCTTCTAGGCGTGAAGTAGTTATTTTGCTCTTAGTTTCAAGCCGCTATTTGTTTAGAGCAATCTTTTGACCTGTGTCATAGAACTCGCGGTTGCCAACACCATCGCGAACGCTAATCCAAGCTTTGTATGTTCCTGCGGGAG
>JBMOFL010000077.1:0-2695 GCA_049314335.1 Rhodoluna sp.
TGGAGCTTGGTGGCAAGGACATCAACTCTGTTCAGTACCAGAACGCAAACAACTCAGTACGTGTGAACGAAGAATTCATGAATGCTGTTGAGCGTGGCACAAACTTCGGTCTACGTGCACGTACTAACGGTGAAGTTATTGAAGAAGTAGATGCTCGCGAGCTATGGGACAAGATTGCCTATGCTGCATGGGCATGTGCGGACCCAGGTATCCAGTACGACGACATCATCAACGACTGGCACACAACTCCAGAATCAGGTCGTATCACAGCATCTAACCCATGTTCTGAGTACATGCACTTGGACAACTCATCATGTAACCTAGCCAGCTTGAACCTGTTGAAGTTCTTGAACCCAGACGGTTCTTTCGACAGCGAGAAGTTCGTCAAGGCATCTGAGTTGATCTTCACAGCTATGGACATCTCGATCTGTTTCGCAGACTTCCCAACTGAGAAGATTGGTGAGACTACTCGCGCATTCCGTCAGCTAGGTATCGGTTACGCAAACCTTGGTGCATTGCTAATGGCAATCGGACTTCCTTATGACAGCACTGAAGGTCAGGCACTAGCAGGAGCTATCACATCATTGATGACAGGTACCGCTTACCGTCGTTCAGCTGAACTAGCTGGTGTTGTAGGCCCTTACGATGGCTATGCACACAACAAGACAGGTCACGACCGCATCATGCGCAAGCACGAGGCAGCTAACGCGAACCTACGTTCAGTTTCTGAAGTTGACCGTTCGGTTATCGATGCAGCGACTCGTCAGTGGGCTCTAAACACTGCTACTGGTTCTGCTAACGGTTGGCGTAACTCACAGGCTTCATTGCTTGCACCTACCGGAACAATCGGATTCATGATGGACTGTGACACCACAGGTATCGAGCCAGACTTCTCTTTGGTGAAATACAAGAAGCTATCAACCGGTGGTTCAATGCAGATTGTTAACCAGACAATTCCATTCGCATTGCACAGACTTGGTTACTCCCAGGAGACCATCGAAGCAATCATCGATCACATCAGCACCAACGGACACGTTGTTGACGCACCTGGTCTAAAGCCAGAGCATTTCGCAATCTTCGATACCGCTGTTGGTATTCGTGCGATTGAGCCAATGGGTCACGTGAGAATGATGGCAGCTGTTCAGCCGTTCCTATCAGGTGCTATCTCAAAGACTGTAAACATGCCAGAGACCGCAACCATCGAAGAAGTCAAGGAAATCTATTTCCAGGGCTGGAAGTATGGTCTAAAGGCTCTAGCTATTTACCGCGACAACTGTAAGGTTGGTCAGCCGCTTAGCGATGCTAAGGCAAAGGTTGAAGAGAAGGCTGCTCCAGCAGAAGCTAACCCAGTTCAGCTATCCCACCCAGTGCGCAAGCGCCTACCTAAGTCACGTCCATCTTCAACCACCTCATTCACTGTTGGTGGAGCAGAAGGCTACATGACTGCAGGAACATACCCAGATGGCGTTCTTGGTGAAGTATTCCTGAAGCTAGGTAAGCAGGGTTCAACTCTTGCCGGTGTGATGGACGCATTCTCAATCGCAGTTTCAATTGGCCTCCAGTACGGTGTGCCACTAGAGACCTACGTACAGAAGTTCACCAACGTCTCATTCGAACCTGCAGGTTTGACTGATGACAAGGACATCCGTATGGCCAAGTCATTGATGGACTACATCTTCCGTCGTCTAGCAATTGACTACCTACCAACCGAAACTCGTCAAGCATTGGGAATCAACACTGCTTCAGAGCGATCAGCTTCACTTGATGCAGCAGGAACATACCCAGCGATTGCTGAGTTGTCTCCAGAGGCTTCAGTAGTCGAAGCTCCAGTTGTTATCGAACTCAAAGTTGAAGAAGTGAAGACAGAAACTCGTCAGGTGCACTCTTCAGCAGAACTGTTCGACATGCTCCAGGGAACCGAATCAGATGCTCCACTTTGCTTCAGCTGTGGAATCAAGATGAGACCTTCTGGTTCATGCCACGTCTGCGAAGGCTGTGGATCAACTAGCGGTTGCAGCTAAATCTAATTTGAGAATGGGTCGACTTCTAACTGAAGTCGACCCATTTTTATTATCAAAACATTTGAGATGATGACGGTAGCCTAGGACAATGATTTACCCAATACTCTTTCGGTTTGTGCTTTCAAAGATTGACCCCGAGACCGCTCACCACCTAGGTATGTTTGCAATCCGCGCTGCCTCTGCACTGCGTCTAACAAAACTGCTTCCAAAGCAGAAGACCCAAGCAGTTGAGGCAATGGGGTTGAAGTTTGAGTCACCTTTTGGTTTGGCTGCTGGGTTTGATAAGAATGCAATCGCAATCAGAGCATTGGGCGAGATTGGTTTCTCACACGTCGAAGTTGGCACAGTAACTGCCGTTGCTCAAGACGGTAATGAAGCACCAAGACTTTTTAGATTGAAAAAAGACCGTGCGCTGATCAACAGAATGGGTTTCAACAATGATGGTGCGCAAGCAGTTGCAAATAGATTACAGAAGCTCAGAGCATCGGGGCAGAAGCTTCCAATAATTGGTGTCAACATTGGAAAGAGTCGAGTCGTTGAAGTTCAGGATGCAGTTGCTGACTATGAAACCAGTGCAAGACTTTTAGCTCCTTACGCAGATTATTTGGCTGTGAACGTTTCTTCGCCAAACACTCCAGGACTTAGATCACTTCAAGACGTTACATCGCTCAGAC
>JBMOFL010000078.1:0-2607 GCA_049314335.1 Rhodoluna sp.
CAACAACTAGGGTTACAGAAAGCTTGTCGAATTCGAAACCAGTTAGAACCATAGGGACAGAAACTGTCTCACCACCGGCTACTGGCTCGTTTGGAAGGTCTACTGACACTTTGCTTGCTGCCATTGAAGCTGATGCCCCAACTAGCACAAGCATTGAAGCCATAACTGCAACTGCAGACTTTTTCATTGTTTGTATTTTCATTAATTTCCTTAATTTCGTTTAATCGAATGTTTATGTATCAAGCAGTTGCTTCATCCCCCAAGACTAGCCCGTATTCGCCTATGTCCGTGTATGTCGTTTAGGCGAATAATCCAAATAGGAGAAATCTAGACAATTCAACAGATATTGCCTAGAAAGAGAGCTAGTTCACCAGCGTACTTTCAAAAGCTTTGGTTTGGGTATTGCTAACATTCTTCACAATTATCTTGGCCATCACCTTCAGGTTCTGGACCAGATGGATTCCAATGTTTACTCAGCTGGGTTGGATCTAAACAAACTTAAACAAGTAATGGGCTGGCCAATTGGCCAGCCCATTACTTTTAGTTCTTAGTAATTAGTTCTTGCGAGCTCTTACTACTGCCACAGAACCTGCAGCAATAAGTGCTAGAGCTAGAGCTAGTAGAAGAGCTGCATCGAAACCAGTCGCTGCTAGTTCTTCTTCATCAACAGCTGGAACGGCGTCTACGTCGTTACCAGTGATGTTGTCAAATACAGAAACGGCTGAAGCAAAATCTGCTGCAGTTGTGTCGAACTCAACTAGGTAAGACTGAGTTTGGGCACAGCTAATGTCGTTCCATTCACCATTACGACCGTCCCAGTTAGTAACTGCACAAGCTTCACCACTTCCAGCGTTGTTTGGCTCTTGTGATGCCCAAGAACTGAATGCTCCCGCTACCCCAGTTGGAGTTAACAAACCCGTGCTGAACTGTGTGCCACCTTCAGATCCACCACCCCAGTAGTAATTTCCTAGCGGCTGAGGGTCAGCGGTTATGGTTGGCTTGCTTGCTGCGGTAAGAGCAAAGTTAACCATTCTTAGATCAGATGTAGCACCGAACCAAACATCTTCTGCACCTGACTTTTGAGCAACGAAAGTATTTTCCGCAGCTGAAGTGATGTTGGCAAGGTAACCTGTCTTGCCCTTGAAACTCATTGCAGCTGCCTGATTCTTAGCTGTTTCCCAGTTAACTGGAGTGGTTACGAACTTGTAGCTGTGACCAGTTGCTGGGTCATAGCTTGCACCAGCTACGTATTCACCAACCTCAGCGCGTAGCTTTAGTTCAGTTGTAGAAGTTGCATCACCAGGTGATGTCCAAGTTACACCTGTACCCAGACCCATAACTGTGTTTACGTTCGCTGCTGTACCTCGGAATGAAATTTCAGTCTGGTCAACAAGGCTTGTGTAACCTGGGTTTAGAGTCACAAGGGATCCTGGGTCAGCAACGGTTAGTGTTCCAGCGTCAACGCTCAGCGTCACTGTAATGTCTGCGAAGGTGAAACCATCCAGTACGAAAGGGACGTTTACAACTTCGCCACCTGCTACTGGCTCGTTTGGAAGGTCTACGGATATTTTGCCTGCTGCGAATGAAGCAGATGCTCCACCTAGGACAAGCAAGGAAGCGACTACTGCAACAGCAGTCTTCTTGATTGTTTGAACGTTCATTAGATACCTTTTCGTTTTAGGGACTATTTGGCTATAAGTCTGTTGCTTTACGACAAAAATATTAGCCGAAAATCAGTAATTAATAGGCGATGTGTCTAATGTTTCTATGAAAAGAAAACTAGACGATTTCGAATAAAATGTCTAGAACCAGAGAGCTAATTCACGAGTAGCAGACTCAACTGAATCTGAACCATGAACTAGGTTCTGCTGAACCTTTAGACCCCAGTCGCGACCAAGATCTCCCCTGATAGTTCCAGGCAGAGCAACAGTTGGATCGGTTGCACCGGCTAGGACTCGGAAACCCTCGATAACTCGGTTGCCTTCAACCTTTAGGGCAACAACATCGCCTGAGGCCATGAACTCAACAAGTGGCTCGTAGAAAGGCTTGCCTTCGTGCTCGGCATAGTGCGCAGCTAGAAGCTCTCTTGAAGGAGTGAACTTTTTGATGTCAACAATCACGAAACCCTTAGTCTCAATTCTGCGAATGATTTCACCGATTAGGTTTCTCTTCACACCATCTGGCTTTACAAGTACAAGTGTTTGCTCAGTCATTGTTTGTTCTCCTCTATGTCCATCTTAATTTCAAAAGTATTTTGTGCTGCTCTGTTCTTCTTAGCTAAATCAATGGTGTATCCGGCAATCATGGCCCAACCCCAGAACCCAACAAAGATGATTGAGATTAGAAGCATCCATGGCACTAAGAAGGACACGACAAGCAGCAGTATTTGCAACGCCCAACCGAACCAGTACGAACCAGGCTTACCTAAGTAGCCAGGTGTCAGAATCAGAACTGCTGAGAATGCTAAACCAAAACCCCAAACTGTTGGACCATCAGCAACCTTCAACCCAAATGCAACAAGTGTTCCGAAGAAAACTACAAATGATTCAAATGCTAAAACCATTGAACCAAGGGTTCTTCTTACTGAGCGTTTAGACATCTGAATCC
>JBMOFL010000079.1:0-2455 GCA_049314335.1 Rhodoluna sp.
ATCCGTGTTCAGGTTGGTGAGTACGAAACTGGAACCACTTACGACCCTGCAACAGGCCACACTTACAAGTTTGTTTCTACCCAACTTAGTTGGATGGATGCTATGGCAGCAGCCAAGCTTATGTCTTACAAGGGCAAGGCAGGTTACCTAACTAACATCACAACTGCAGCTGAGAACACCTTCGTGGCCAACAAGTCAGGTGCGACAAATGTATGGTTCGGTGCTGTTTCAGACAAGGACCTTGTCAACGCAGCCCTAACTTCAGCAAGCAAGCCGACAGTGAGTGCTGACACTCAGCTAACCGGAGATTTCTACTGGTACGGCGGCTCAGAAGCTGGTACACACTTCAGCACAGGCAAAGGAACTCCAGCTGCTGTTGATGGTCTATACAACGCATGGGCTGCAAGCGAGCCAAACAACTGGTCAGGCATTGAAGGCTGTGGACTTACAAACTGGCAAGGAGCTTTGGGTGCATGGAACGACTTCGAATGTGCCTCAGAGAAGTCATACCTAGTTGAATTCGACACCACACCTGGTGACTTCGAGACTGCAGTTGTTACATTCGATAACATCACTGGTGATGACGTCGATGCAGTTCCAGCTGAAAAAGAAGAAGAACTAGCAGCGACTGGTTTCGATGCAGCTCTTCTACTAGCTCTAGCACTAGCACTAATTGCAGCAGGTTCTGTTGTTGCAGTAAGAGCTCGTAAGAACTAATTACTAAGAACTAAAGAGAATGGGCTGGCCAATTGGCCAGCCCATTACTTATTTAAGTTTGATTAGATCCAACCAAGCTGAGTGAACATTGGAATCCAACGAGTCCAGAACCTGAAGGTAATTGCCAAGATGATTACTAGGAAAACGCCGATTGTCCATAACCATGCTTTTGCATATGCACCATCCCAGAACGCTGTGGTTCTAATTGGCATTGGAATAATGTCTTCTCTTGCACTAAAGAGGAACAGGGTAACAAAGATTGGAATCATTCCTGTCCAAGCAACCATGCAGTAAGGGCATAGAACGTTAATTACTAGAAGGCTCTGGCTGAATAGCCAAAGAACGAAAAGGAAGCCAAAGAAGTTTCCTACAAGGAATAGTCGCCAGAACCACTTAGCTAATTGAGCTTTAGCAAGGATTGCAAAACCGACAATGATTGGTGCCATAAAAGCAGCAATACCAATCAGTGAGTTAGGGAAGCCAAATAGCTTTGCTTGCCAAGTAAGCATCACAGTCTTACAAGAGATAAAGATGTTTAGGTCACAGCCAAGAGTTGCACCTGGATCAGTAGCTACGTGAATACGTTCAAGGGTTAGTGAAAAAGCACCAATCCAACCGATGATTCCGAAGATTATTAGAACAATTGCTAGAGATCTAGGAGCACTTATGCCTGTGTTCTCAGCTGTTTTCTGGTTGCTCATACAGCAAGTATGCCACGCCTTAATGGCCTGAATCTAAGAGATTTCGCTTGAAATAAGGGAAAACAGGCCATTCTCAGGCAGGCAAACTCTCAGGTTTACCTGCCAATCCCTTGCAATTGGCACCTTTCGTGCGATACTTGGGGTAGTTGGTCTCGTCCACACAGAGATAAACAAAGGTTTCGCAGGTACTTTTTAGACGTTTACGCGTAAGGCCCAGGGGGCAGCCTAAGTAGTCTCAAAGACACAAGTTCCCGCATTATTTAGATTTAGTTGTTCGCAAACGCGAGTAACACGAGTTGTTAGGTGAAAAACCTAGTGAGTGTGGCCTAGGGGATTTGCCGGGTATGGAGCACCTTAAATGGTGAAGAAAAAGAATAATGATTTACCGGTTGAAGAAGTTGTTGAAACGAAAAAGCCAGCGCGTAAGCGTGGTGCCAAGGAAATAGTTGCTGAAGTCGTCGCGGAAGTAATTGCTCCGCAGAAAAAATCCAAGAAGAAGGACGCCGAGCCTAAAGAAGAGGCTAAGGCAGAGGAGCCTAAAGCACCTCCTGCTGCAGCTGGTTTCTCTCTAATCTTCCAAGCGCCTGACCTACCAACTCCAAAGGTAAACACTCGCAGAGGTAAGCCATCCATAATTGATGACGTTCCTGCTGATGATTCTCATCGCAGAGTTAGATCTCGCAGAAGATCTGGTGAAGCTGTTGAGGGTGAATTAGCTCCTAACGTTGTAGTCAAGGTTAGAACTCCCCGTGAACCTAAAGCTCCAAGCAATGAACCAACCAGAGTTAAAGGATCAACTCGTCTTGAGGCTAAGAAACAGAGAAGACGTGACGGTAGAGATTCAGGTAGACGTTCGACTCGTATCACTGAATCAGAGTTCTTAGCTCGTCGCGAAGCTGTCGACCGTGTAATGGTGGTTAGAAGCAAAGATGACAAGATCCAGATTGGTGTTTTAGAAGACAAGATTTTGGTTGAGCATTACGTAGCTAAAGCTCAAGATACTTCTCTTATTGGAAACGTCTACCTAGGTAAGATTC
>JBMOFL010000080.1:0-2286 GCA_049314335.1 Rhodoluna sp.
TAGTTCCTGAAGCCAGGATTGCAGTTGCCCACGGTCAGATGAATGAAGGTCAATTAGAGCAGGTAGTTATTGATTTCTGGGAGAGAAGATATGACGTGCTGGTTGCAACAACCATCATTGAGGCAGGCATTGATATCCCTAACGCCAATACTTTGATTGTTGACAGGTCAGAGAACTTTGGTCTATCCCAGTTACATCAGATCAGAGGAAGAGTAGGACGTTCTAGAGAACGTGCCTATGCTTACTTCCTCTATTCACCAGATAAGCCACTATCGCCATTTGCTCTAGACAGACTCTCAACCATTGCTGCTAACAATGAACTAGGTTCAGGTATGCAGGTAGCACTCAAAGACCTAGAGATACGTGGAGCAGGTAACTTACTCGGGGGAGAGCAATCAGGCCACATCGCAGGAGTGGGCTTTGATCTATACCTACGAATGATTGGTGAAGCAGTTGATGAGTTCAAGGGCATCAAGCATGAATCGCCAGCAGAACTAAAACTAGAGATTCCAATAGATGCACACATCCCGATCGAATACGTGGATTCAGAACGTCTAAGACTTGAGGCTTATCACAAGCTCTCAGCTGCTAGCGGTGAGCTTGGAACTAGAGCACAACTAGATGCAATCTTCCAAGAACTAGAAGACAGATATGGAAAAGCTCCACAGTCAGTAAAGAACCTAATAGATGTCACAGAGCTCAGGCAGCAGTGCAACAGACTTAACCTCAAAGACGTGATGATGATCGGTAACCAGTTCAGGTTGACTCCGGTGGAACTTACCGAAGCGAGACAGATTCAGCTAAGCCACATGTATCCAGGGCTCAGGTATTTAGCCTCAGCTAAGCAGCTTTCGGTGTCAGCACCTAAAGATGCCCAAGGAGAGATCCTAGAAGATAGAGAACTTATCGATTGGGCTTGGGTATTTTTGGCCCAACTATTTCCTTCGCCTGAATCTGCTCAGTCAAGCCAGCCCTAGACAGCTGAAATCTCCATTTTGAGGCCAAGAGCCGAAAGTATCTTTACCTGAGTAGATAAAGTCGGATTAGATTTAGCTTGCTCAATATGACAAACCTCACGTTGACTAATTCCAACAACTTTGGCTAGTTTTCTTTGCGAAATACCAAGCTCTAATCTCCTGGTTTTTACTGCTTCACCTAATCGTTGGCGCTCGTCTCTTAGGGCGATCGCGACTTCCCATTTCTGATGGTATTCCTGAACTTCCTTGGGCCAGTTGGCAATGATTGGAGCCCAGAATGCGTCGAATTCGCTTAGGTCAGACTCTGTTTTTGATTTCATAAAAGTAATCATCTATTCTCCTTGTTTAAATGTCAATAGGGACTCGCGAGCTCTTCGAATTGCCGCGCTTTGTCTCTTACCTGAGCCATAGCGTTGCTTGTTGTAACAACCATGGATAACTACTTGATTGTTCTGAAATGAACAGAAAACACGAAGAAGCAATTTAGTTTGAGGTACTGTCTCATCGGAAAGTAAACCTGCCTTAGATTCGACCGCCTTAGAAGTTGGCCCTATTCGAAACTCCCATAGTGATCCACCTAAAGATTTCAGCCAGGTTGACCTAGCTAGTGCGAGCCCCTGTGCACCCAATATTTCTTTGAGTGATCGAAGCAATAGATCTTGATGGACTGCGTTCAAACTCTCAACTTGATTTTTGAACGTCTCAGGATCAGCAAATCGAATCTGAAGTTCTGGCCATGATTGCGACATTGCCCCACACTACAAAAGACTGCAGAATTCTATTTTGGTTTCTCCACAGCCTCACAAGACCTCTAAGACGAACTTCTCTGGCAAACTAGCACCATGACTGAACTAGACAAACTTATCCAAACAGCAAACACTCTTAGATCTCCTGGAGGGTGTCCTTGGGATGCTGAACAAACACATGAGTCTCTAGTTCAATACCTATTAGAAGAAACCTATGAGCTCATTGATGCCATAGAGTCCGGCACTAGAGAAGATGTCTTAGAAGAACTAGGTGATGTTTTGTACCAGGTGGTCTTCCACTCAGATCTTGCTCAAACCGGTTCTCTTGGAGAACCTTTCAACATCGAAGATGTTGCCAAACTAGCCAGAGAAAAGATGGAGGGCAGACACCCTCACGTCTTTGGCACTCCTGAAGAACTAGAGAAATACAAAGCCAATACCGGTGACGATGTCATGCTCAACTGGGATAACCACAAACAAAAAGAGAAGCCTGAGAGAGCATCAGTATTAGACGGTATACCTCCAGCACTACCTGCTCTAGCACTAGCCAGCAAAGTAATAGG
>JBMOFL010000081.1:0-2244 GCA_049314335.1 Rhodoluna sp.
TCTTCGCCAAACACTCCAGGACTTAGATCACTTCAAGACGTTACATCGCTCAGACCTATTTTGCAGGCTGTTATAAATCAATCCTTAGGTAAGCCAGTGCTTGTGAAGATCGCTCCAGATCTAACGGATGATGCAATTGTTGAGGTGGCAAATTTAGCTAAGGAGCTCAACTTATCTGGAGTGATTGGCACTAACACCACCATTTCAAGAGAAAAACTTGTAACAGCAGAATCTGAAGTGACTGCCATGGGTGCTGGCGGATTATCTGGTCCTCCTCTAGACAAACGTTCCCTTGAAGTTCTAACAGTTTTGCGAAAGAACTTGAATCCAGCTCAGGTTGTGATTTCCGTCGGGGGAGTAGAGACAAACGCACAGATGGTTCAACGCTTAAATGCTGGAGCAAACCTGGTTCAGGGATACACCGGATTTGTCTACTTCGGTCCGCTATGGGCCAGAGCGATAAACCGAACTTAGACCAGCCTTGCCTCAGGTGACTTGGTTTCGCGTGGGTTTGTAACTGCAATTGGTGCCAGCAGTTCCGTCACCTTTTCCATGATCTCGGTTGGAATCTCAACCCCAACGGCACCTAGGTTGCTGGTGATTTGCTCAGGAGTTGTTGCACCAACAATTGCACTGGCAACATTCTTGTTCTGCAGAACCCAGGCAAGTGCAAACTGAGCCATGGTTAGTCCAAGTTCATCAGCAAACGGTTTTAGTTGTTGCACTCTCGTCAAAACATCATCGGTAAGCAACTTCTGAATAAAGCTGTTTACTTTTTCGTTCGATGCCCGTGAACCTTCAGGAACAGGTTGGCCTGGCAGATACTTACCAGTTAGGACACCTTGAGCCATTGGTGACCAAACGATTTGGCTAACACCTAGTTCTTCACAAGTAGGAATAACTTCAGCTTCAATAACTCTCCAGAGCATCGAGTACTGAGGCTGGCTTGAGATTAGCTGGAATCCCATTTCCTTGGCTAGTTTGTGACCGGCGCGAATCTGCTCTGCATCCCATTCTGAAACACCTATGTATAACGCTTTACCTTGACGAACGATGTCTGCGAAAGCCTGCATGGTTTCTTCAAGTGGAGTCTCAACATCGAATCTGTGAGCTTGGTAAAGATCAACATAATCCATCTGTAGACGCTTTAGCGAGCCATTGATTGATTCCATAATGTGTTTACGTGACAAACCAGTGTCGTTAGGCGTGCGCTCTGCCACAGGCCAGTAGACCTTGGTAAAAACTTCTAGTCCTTCTCTGCGGTGACCTTTTAGTGCATCACCTAGGACTACCTCGGCAGCTTGGTTGGCATACACATCGGCTGTGTCGAAAGACGTTATTCCACCCTCAATGGCGGCCTTGACTGTTGCAAAGGCAGCATCATTCGCAATTTGAGTGGCATGGGTTAGCCAGTTGCCATAAACGAGTTCGCTAACTTTGAATCCGCTGTTGCCTAGGTAACGATGTTTCATGTCTCTCCTTGAATCGGGTAGTAGGTGAATGCTAACGCAATAACGCGAAGGCTAATGACTCTATTTTTGAATGTAGCTTGGGTACAAGAAGTTCGTGCTCAGGCTTCATAAGAACACTTCGCAAAATTCTCGCTGAAGAAGCGTCCTGACTTATCGATATCCCGCGTTCTTTTAGTTGTTGTTCTTGAATAACGTAAGTGGCTAGATGGATCTGGTCCTCTTTAGGTCCAGAGCTTGACTGCATAAGAATTTCATGGGAAACATAATCGAGTTGACTCATCGATTTGGCTCTAGGCAGGTAAGTCAGAATGTCCAACTCTGGTTTCTGATAGGGCATCAAGGCTTCTGAGTGTTCCAGTTTTTCGTACCATTTCAGAGCAGCATTTCGGGTTGGGATAAGTGCAGCTCCGAGGCCATCTTCTGTCAATGGGAAGAGTTTTAAGGTAGCCCAGATTGCTGCTGCTGAAGCGCCAGCCCTGGAGCATTCGAGTTGAATTTCACCAAAGTGCAAGTCAGCAGATGTGAAGTAGGTGTAAGGGGAGTCGTGTTTATAGAACTTACTGATGGAAATGTCTTTGAAGAAGACTGCGCCGCTGCCATAAGGCTGTAAGCCGTGTTTGTGTGGGTCAACAACAATTGAATCGGCATCCTTAAGCGCAGCAAAGTGTCTTGCTGTTTCCGGGGTTAGATAATTTTCTGCAATTAGTTTGAAGAATCCTCCGTAGGCAGTATCCACGTGAACGCGAGCGCCATAGGTTCTAGCCAAAGTAAT
>JBMOFL010000082.1:0-2178 GCA_049314335.1 Rhodoluna sp.
ATATGAATGTTGGTGTGTTCTATCCTCAAGGTGGAATCTACAAGATCATCGAAGCCGTTGAAGCTCTTGCTAATAAGCATGGCGTTCAGATTCACACCAACTCCCCTGTGAGCAAGATCAACGTTGACGCTAACGGTCAAGTTAAAGGTGTTCAGGTTGGTAACGCAACCTATGAAGCAGATGTAGTGGTAGCAAACGCTGACCTGCACTTTGTGGAAACACAGTTACTTGAGCCTAAGTACCAGTCACTTCCGCAGAAGTGGTGGGATAAGCGAATCCCAGGACCTTCAGCACTACTCATGTATCTAGGTGTTAAAGGAAAGATCGACAACCTAGATCACCACACCCTTCTATACACAGATGACTGGGCAACTAACTTTGCTCAAGTATTCAAGAAAGCCGATGGCAAGAGCAAGGTCGCATCTCCTGCCAGCCTTTACATTTGTGCACCAAGCAAGACAGATCCATCAGTAGCTCCTGATGGTTACGAGAACCTATTCGTTCTAGTGCCAGCAGCGGCTGACCCGTCTATTGGTAGAGGTGGAATCGATAGATCTGGAGATCCTTCATTTGAAGCCGAAGCAGATCGAATCATCGAACAAATTGCGCAGTGGTGTGATATTCCAGATCTAGTTGAACGCATTGTGGTTAGACGAACTATGGGACCTAAGAACTTTGTTGAAGAACTAAACGCTTGGTCTGGTACAGCTCTTGGTATGGCACACACTCTAAGACAATCTGCTTTCTTTAGACCTAAGAACAAGAGCAAGAAGGTCAAAGGTCTTTACTACGCAGGTCACCACTCAATCCCAGGTATTGGTTTGCCAATGTGCCTTATCGGTGCAGAGCTTGTATACAAGCTGATGATCGATGACAAATCAAGTGGACCAACAGAGAACGAGATTGCACCTATCGCTGAAGGTGGCTGGAAGGGCTTGAACTAGTGGCCTATGGAGCAACTTATCTATCCGGCCTGATCTTTTCTCTGGTTGGATTGGGGCTCCTCGATTGGCGCTTTAGAACAGCCTTCACAATCAACAAAAAGGCAGCAGCCTTTGCAATCCTGATTCCAACTATCTTCTTTATATTGTGGGATGTAGCTGGAATAGCTATGGGCATCTTCTTCAGAGGAGATACTTCACATCTAACTGGAATAGTGCTTGCCCCTGAGTTCCCTATCGAAGAACTCTTCTTCTTACTGCTCCTGAACTACACTGCCCTAACCCTGTTCACAACAGTTAGCAGAGTCATCAAGAAGAGGTCAAACAAATGACCTACCTTGCTCTCAACCTGACCTTCATGTTTATTGCCTTAGTGATACTGAACCTTGTAAGTAGGAAGAGCCCATGGCGTGCAATTGGCTTCACAATGCTTTGGATGCTTTTGGTTACCTTGGTCTTTGACAACGTAATTATTGGTCTAGAGATAGTTGGCTACGACAAATCAAAGATAAGTGGAATATTGTTGGGACTAGCACCAATCGAGGACTTCGCTTACACAGTTGTTGCTGTGTTGGCTGTAAGCATCATCTGGACCAAGCTCACCAAGGAGAAAAAGTGAACGCAGTAAAGCAACTGTTCTGGTCATCAAGACCTGTCTCCTGGATTAACACTGCTTTTCCTTTTGGAGCCACTTATGTTTACCTGAACAGAGAAGTGGACCTCACCTTCTTCGTTGGCACCATGTTCTTCCTTATTCCTTACAACCTGTTGATGTATGGAATCAACGATGTCTTTGACTACGAGAGTGATCTAAGAAACCCCAGAAAAGGTGGAATAGAAGGAGCACTTCTAAACAAGAAGTATCACAAGCTAACTATCTGGTCGTCAATCCTTAGCTGCCTACCATTCCTTGTTTATCTCTATGCAGTTTCAGATCTTTCTTCTGCTCTATGGCTAACCCTGTTTGTATTCACTGTGGTTGCCTATAGTGCTCCGAAGCTCCGCTTCAAAGAACGCGGCTTCCTTGACTCTCTAACCTCTGCAAGCCACTTTGTAGGCCCAATGATTTACGCCATGTCTCTATCAGGCCTAGACATGGCTGCACCTGCTGCCCTATCCAGCATTCTTGCCTTTACTCTCTGGGGTATCGCATCTCACGCCTTTGGTGCAGTTCAAGATGTCAAAGCAGATCGTGAAGCAAGCATCTCAAGTATTGCAACCATGATTGGTGCCAGAG
>JBMOFL010000083.1:0-2131 GCA_049314335.1 Rhodoluna sp.
TTTATTGCTCTGCTCTCTGATGACTGCGTAATTGTGAAAGATGATGGCGAAGTTCTAGCTCGGGGAACCGAACAGTTACGCAAATTCTACTTACCTATTTTTGGGGAACAAGCAGACATGAAAATTGAGCTCGGTGATGTATTTAGCACCGGTTCAGTTATTGCTGCTGTAGAGATAAATCGGGACATGGTTGTCGATGGTGTTAAGAAAGACCTAGACACTGTTTGGATCTATAAAGTAATCAACGACAAGATTGCTTACATGCATGTTTTCAGTCCTGATCAGGATTCAAGCGAAACGCTAGATTCTCTTACTAGTTAAATTTCTACGCGGAGACACCGCACAGCTAAATTGTTGATGTTTTCCTGTCGGCTTACGATTATCCTGTTACTAACTTAAGAGCAGGAATCTAATGACTGTAATGCCGATGTTTCCTTTGAGCACAGTCCTGCTACCTGGGATGCCACTATCTCTGCGCATTTTTGAAGAGCGCTACCTAAAGCTACTGGGAGATCTGGTTCTTGAAGAGACTCCTGAGTTTGGTGTTGTGCTTATTGAAAAAGGACCTGAAGTTGGTGGGGGAGAAAAGCGCTTACCTATTGGCACCATAGCTTCCGTTATTGATATCGGCACTCTAGAACAGTTTTATGGAATTGAGTCAGTAGGTTCACAACGTTTCAGAGTAAATGCTTGGTTACCTGATGATCCATATCCAATGGCAGACATTGATTTCCTGCCAGATCTAATCTGGGATGATTCACTAATGCCTGCCAGAGTTCACCTGGAAACTAAAGTTAGAAAACTTCTTGCCTTTGCTAGCGAGTTTGGTGATCTGCAATATGGTTCAGATACTGAACTAAGTGATGACCCTATAAATGCCTGTTGGCAACTAGCTGGAGTGTTGCCTGTTGGTCAGTTAGATCAAATGGATCTTCTGAACTCTCAATCCGCCGATGAACTAATCTCAAGAACTTACGAGATAGTCACATCACTAGATAAAACTCTTCAAGAGATGATGAGCCAACAGGCTGATGAGGATGACCCGATTTCCTAGCTGTTAGCTTTACGATCTTTGATTGCTACCTTGAGAAGTTTCTTGAGTTTTGGGTTTTTGAGATCAGCTAAAGTTTTGATTTTGATGTGCCTGAGGTTTATCCCCGTGCCCTCAAGTATTCCATCTGCATCAATAGTGGTCCCATGGAAAAAGCCAAAGTTTACGTGCTCTTTGAACGGAATCAGATAACAGTATGCGTCAGACATCTTCTTAGCACCGAAACCATAAGAAAGAGACTTCTCACCAGCTCTTGGAACGATAACTGCTTCAGGATCTAGTTCGAGAATGTACTCATGCGCAGCTTTGATTAGCGGGAGTGATGTAGGACTTGCTTTATCAAAAATGTCTTTGATTGTGCCTAGGGATTCTTCTACTCTCATACAAAAATCCTATCTTTGCCTGAAGTGTAGATTCAAAGGCTATTGTCTTTGACGGGTTAAACACTTAGTCCTGTTACATCTCTGAGGCTAAACCCAATCAATAGGCCCTTCGGCAAGTAACACAGTCTCACCACTGTCTGATTTCCAAACCGATAGTGAACCGGTTAGGCCTTTATGTGTTTTGATTACAGGTGTCTTAGTAGACATAAGGCTAAGTTCTTGTTGACTCGCATACACGAAACCACAAATACCATTACAACCGCATTCGTCAAAGATCACCTGAGCGCCTGACTTAACAATTCTTGTGGACTCCTCAGGAGAGACGTTCTTCTGCGAAAGCTTATATGCCGTGCCTTTTCTGTCGATTAGGACACCATCGTTTATTCCTGGCGGAAGTCTCCGGGTTTTCTGCTTAGATGGCGATGACTTTAGGTTAGAGAGAACTTCTCGCATGGTTGACTTCTTGCCCACGTATCTCCCTTCGCATCAAAGCTATTCAGTTTCTACTCTATATTCGAAGTGTGCAGAATGAACTTGAGCTTATTGAGATAAATGATCTAGCCCGTGAGTTTCTGTTGTTGGATGTTGCTGACAAACAGCGCGGTCTAGTTGCTTCAGTGGCACAGAGTTACGCAGATGCTCTATTCCCGCCAAAGTATGAGACAGGTGTGCCTAAACCATGGATTAGAGGGGTGCT
>JBMOFL010000084.1:0-1943 GCA_049314335.1 Rhodoluna sp.
GGTGAGATCTGTGGCAATAAGTTACCTGCTGGTTTAGCATTCGGCGATAAGTTACCTGAACCTATCTACACTCCTGCATTCAAAGCAGAACTAGGTGCTAAAGATGAGAACATCACCTTTGAGAGAGTCGTCGAACTCATTGGTCAAGAGAGCGCTCATGCACTTAAGAAACTCAGCCTTGAGATATTCAACAAAGCTAGTGAACTTGCCGCAAAGGCAGGGCTTATCCTGGCTGATACGAAGTTTGAGTTCGGTATTAACCCTGCCAATGGTGAGATCACTTTAGGTGATGAAGTTCTAACGCCTGACTCCAGTAGATACTGGTCTAAAGAAGCTTGGGATAACGGCGATCGAAAAGACAGCTTTGATAAGCAACAGGTTCGTAACTGGTTGGCTGCTAACTGGAATCCTGCTTCAGGCACTAACCCCCCAGAGTTACCCATAGAGATAGTTGAGCAGACGAGCTCTAAGTATGCTCAGCTGATTTCTCTTCTAGCCAGATAAACTAGAGCTGTTCGCACCCGCCAAAGGTGACGCCGGCGAGCGAAAAACAAGTAATTCACTAGCCCCACCGACCTTCGGGAGCGTATCTGTGCCAAAAATCATCGTTGAAGTTATGCCTAAAGCAGACCTACTAGACCCAGCGGGTAAAGCAGTCGCTAACTCACTACAGCGCAAAGGTCACGCAGAGATCTCCAACGTACGTATCGGTAAGCGCATTGAACTTCACTATGTGAACACTCCAACAGAGGCAGATATAGCTGCTGCTAAGCAGATTGCGGCTGACTTCCTATCTAACGGTGTTATCGAAGACGTAGTCAACGTCATTGTGGAGAACTAGTTTCCATGAGGATAGGTGTTGTTACATTCCCAGGCACTCTAGATGATCGCGATGCTCAAAGAGCAGTTCGTATCGCAGGTGGAGAAGTAGTCAAGCTTTGGCACGCAGATTCAGATTTACATTCAGTGGATGCTGTGGTTCTACCTGGTGGATTTAGTTTTGGTGACTACCTGCGTTGTGGAGCTATTGCAGCTCAAGCTCCTGTAATGGAAAGCATCATTGATGCAGCCAATGGCGGAATGCCTGTATTAGGTATCTGCAATGGCTTCCAAGTACTAGTTGAATCACACCTACTTCCTGGTGGACTTATTAGAAATGAACACCAACACTTTATCTGTAGAGACCAGAAACTCATTGTTGAGAACGTTGATACACCTTGGACCAATGGCTTCAAGTTGGGTCAAGAAATCACCATTCCCCTTAAGAATGGTGAAGGTGGATATATCGCTGATGAGGAAACACTAAAACGCCTTGAAGGTGATGGCCTAATCGCTTTCCGTTATAGCGAAGTGAATCCAAACGGATCAGTGAACAACATTGCAGGTCTTCGAAACGTTCGAGGAAATGTTGTTGGACTTATGCCTCACCCTGAGCATGCTGTTGAACCTGGCTTTGGTCCAGATACCCCGCTAGCAATGCGAAGCGGTGTTGATGGACTTACCTTCTTCACATCGGTGTTGAAGCAGGTGGTTAATTCCTAATGGCAAAGATTGTTTCTACTGTTGACACCACCAAGAATGCTAAGCAAACTCCTGAGAAGGAACAGCCTTGGAAAGAACTAGGTCTTAAGCAAGAAGAGTACGACCGCATCAAACTAATTCTTGATAGACGACCAACCAGTGCTGAGCTAGCTATGTATTCGGTTATGTGGTCTGAACACTGTTCATATAAGAGCTCAAAGATGTACCTTCGTCAGTTTGGTGAAAAAGTAACACCTGAGATGACCAAGAACCTAATGGTAGGTATGGGTGAGAACGCGGGTGTAGTTGACATCGGTGAAGGCTGGGCTGTTACATTCAAAGTTGAATCACACAACCACCCAAGTTACATCGAACCTTTCCAAGGTGCAGCTACCGGTGTGGGTGGAATTGTTAGAGACATT
>JBMOFL010000085.1:0-1922 GCA_049314335.1 Rhodoluna sp.
CCCATAGAAATACCGTCAGAGACTGAAATAGTTCCAAATTCAAGTGGATATCCTTGAGCTGCATGCACACCCATCTTGGCTGCATCAGCTAAACGATCAAGGGAGAGGTTGCAGGGGGTTACTTCATTCCATGATGAGGCAACACCAATTTGAGGCTTTTCCCAGTCGTCGTCCCCCATGCCAACGGCTCTAAGCATTCCTCGGGCAGCTGCACGTTCAATACCTTCGGTAACAACGCGGCTTCTAGGCTTCATATCTCTAGTCATTTACTAAGTTTAGGCGAAATCAGACACATATAAGAAGGAAGCATTTTCTTAGGTAGCCTAGAGAGGTGCCAACTCCTCAAGAAACCTTAGATAAAGAGAGCCTCGCTCGATATACCCAGGCTGCTATCGTCTCTAGCCGTGAAGTCATCCGCTCATACTCAACTTCCTTTGGGCTAGCCACCAATCTCTTAGCCAAGCCAATCAGGACCCATGTTCAGAACATCTATGCCTTGGTTCGAGTAGCAGATGAGATTGTTGATGGTGCCGCAGCCGGTGCCTTAGGCCCAAACAGCCGTATTGAAGCAGGTTCTCAGCTGAATAACCTTGAGCAAGAAACCTATAAGGCTATGAACCTAGGTTTCAGCACCAACCTTGTAGTTCACGCCTTTGCAGCAACCGCTATTGAAACAGGAATTACAAGAAAGATTGTTGAGCCTTTCTTCTACTCAATGCGTTTAGATCTTCAAAAGACTAAATATGACCAAAAAGCTTTTGATGTCTATGTGTATGGTTCAGCAGAAGTTATTGGTCTTATGTGTCTTCAAGCCTTCATCCAAGAAAGAAGCTTCAATCAATCTGAGCTTGAGACTCTGAAGAAAGGCGCTCAAGCGCTAGGGGCAGCTTTCCAGAAAGTTAACTTCCTAAGAGATTTAGCAGCAGACTTCGAACAACTGGGTAGAAGTTACTTCCCTGATGTGAACGTGAAGACTTTCAATGAAGAAACCAAGAAGAGACTGGTTGACGATATCAACAAGGACTTAGCCCATTCAGCCAAGACAATCCCTTTGCTACCTAAGAGCTCTAGAAGAGCAGTAGTTGCAGCACAGCTACTGTTCACAGCACTAAACAAAAAGATTGCTAAAACCCCTGCTGAAGAACTAATTCGAGCTCGAATAAGAGTTAGTGATTTACATAAACTTTTCATACTGTTCAAATCAATGATCGGAGTAACACCTAAATGACCCAAAAGACCGCAATTATCGTCGGTGGTGGAATAGCAGGACTTGCTACCGCTGCTCTTCTTGCTAAAGCAGGAATGAAAGTTCAACTCTTTGAAGCAAGAGAGAAAGTTGGCGGTCGCGCTTACATTTGGGAAAAAGATGGTTTCACCTTCGACATGGGTCCATCTTGGTATCTGATGCCGGATGCCTTTGACCAGTTCTTCAAGCTCATGGGCACAACAGCAGACAAGGAACTAGATTTAGTCCGCCTTGACCCTGCATACAGAACCATCTTCGAGGGTCAAAAAGAGCCTATGTTCATGCACGAAAGCCTTGAGAAGAACCTGGCTGAGTTTGAAGCAGTTGAGCCTGGGGCAGCCAAGATGGTTCAGAAGTATCTGGACAGTGCTGAACAGACCTATCTATTGGCTAACAAGCACTTCCTTTACACAAACTTCCAGAACATGAAGTCCTTCACACACTCAGATGTTGTGAAGAAAGCTGCAGTATTTATCAAGCACCTGTTGACTTCCCTTTATGGCTTCTCAGCGAAGCACGTAAAAGACGAGAGATTACGCAAGGTTCTAAACTTCCCTGCTGTATTCCTAGGAGCTTCCCCTTACGAAACTCCAAGCATGTATCACCTAATGACACACATCGATATGAATGTTGGTGTGTTCTATCCTCAAGGTGGAATCTACAAGATCATCGAAGC
>JBMOFL010000086.1:0-1813 GCA_049314335.1 Rhodoluna sp.
TAGCCTCTGATGTATAGATCCCACTTCTCAACTACCCCTGGCTTTGATCTGTGGTTACGAACTAGTGGAGAGGTATCAACTGGGAAGTCCATTACAAAGGTTGGCTTCTGTAGGTCACCCTTTACAAAGTGCTCCCAAAGTTCTTCAACATACTTACCGTGCTGAGGGTGATCAATCTCTAGACCTTCTTTATCAGCAAGCTTCTTTAGAACAGCAATATCTGTCTCTGGGGTAATTTCCATGCCAGCAGCTTCTGAAAGAGATTCAAACATTGAGATGCGATCCCAGTCACCTGAAAGATCATTCACTTCACCATCTTCAAGTTGAACCTGCAATGTGCCAAATACATCCATGGCAGCATTCTGAATGAGAGTCTGAGTTAGTTGAGCCATGGTGTTGTAATCACCGTATGCTTCATAAGCTTCAAGCATTGCAAACTCTGGAGAGTGAGTGCGGTCAGCACCTTCGTTTCTAAAGTTTCTGTTGATCTCATAAACACGGTCAATGCCACCAACAACTGCTCGCTTGAGGAATAGCTCTGGAGCGATACGAAGGAACAGTTCAGTATCAAAAGCATTTGACTGGGTCTTGAAAGGTCTAGCCGATGCTCCACCATGGATGGTCTGCAGCATCGGTGTCTCAACTTCAATGAAGTTATCTTGAGTGAAGGTGTTACGCAGTGACTGCATCACCTTGCTTCTGATTTGAACTACTTCGCGAGCACGGTCGCGAACAATCAAATCAACGAAGCGATGACGCACACGATACTCTTCACCAAGTTCATTGTGAAGGTTTGGTAGTGGACGAATAGTCTTTGCAGCCATAGCCCAACTATCAACAAGAATTGAAAGCTCTCCACGCTTAGAGGTAATAACTTCACCTTCAACGAAAAGGTGATCCCCTAGGTCAACTAGCTCTTTGTATTCTTCAAGTTTTTCTTCACCAACCTTGTCCAAAGAAAGCATTACCTGAATACGAGAGCCCGTTCCGGCTTGCAAAGTAGCAAAGCAAAGCTTTCCGGTGTTTCTTTGGAACATAACTCGACCAGCAAGAGCCACTTTGTCGCCGGTCGCAACATCAATCTCAAGATCTGGGTACTTGTTCTTTACCTGGTCAATGGTGTGAGTAATAGGTAGAGAAACAGGATATGCATCAGAACCTGCAGCGAGGATGCGCTCACGCTTAGCTAGACGAATTGCAATCTGCTCGGGTAGATCTTGTTCGTCTTCGTTGTTGGCTAATTGCTCGTCGGTCATGCCGGCTCCTGAATATAGAAAGTTATGTTGTCAATAAGTCGAACACCATCCACCACAACTGCAACAAGTAGCTGGGCTTCGCCCGAGAACCCATCGCTTATCGGTGAAAAGGTGCTCTTATCAACTAGCGCTAGATAATCAAGTTTAGCCAGCGGTGGACTATCTAGAGGACTACTAGCCTCGGCTATGACAACAGATGGAAGTTCACCCTCCGTGATTCGCTCTTGAACTTGAATCAAGGTAGCAAAAATCACTGGAGCAAAAGATCTACCCAGCTCTGTTAGGAACCGATTTCTTGATGACCTAGCCAGGTAGTCATCCTCCCGAACGGTGTTAGCTTCAAGGATCTCTATTGAGTCTTTGAACTCCCTGTGAACCATGCGTTTGATTAGGAAAAGCTGTTGAGCATCTTTAGCCCCAAACACGGCAACCTCAGGCTGAATGACCTCGAAGAACCAGGAGACGATATGGAGCATTCCCTCGAAGTGTCCAGGTCTAGCAGCCCCCTCAAACACCGACCCTAAAGCCCCTGCTCGAGGTTTGAGCGGAGCATCAGT
>JBMOFL010000087.1:0-1804 GCA_049314335.1 Rhodoluna sp.
ACACCGTTAGTTGCTAGAACACTTGAGCTCTCGGTAGTTAGTTCACCGTGCAGATCTGAGATAGTTCCACCAGCCTGTTCAACAATTGGAACTAATGCAGCAATGTCATAGATGGCTAGGTTGTGTTCAGCTGTTATCTCTAGAGTTCCTTCTGCAAGCAGCATGTATGACCAGAAGTCACCAAAAGCCCTAGTGCGCCATATCTTTCTTGAAAGTGAAAGTAGCTGCTCTAACTGACCAATCTGATCCCAGAGTTTTAGGTTGTTATAGCTAAGTGAAGCATTCTCCAAGTTGTTGATCTTTGATACCTGGATAGGCACTTCTCGACCATCAATGTGTCTGGTGTGTGCTCCAACCCCAGGTGCTGCCCACCATCTTCTGCCCATAGCAGGAGAGCTAACCACACTGACCGTTGGCTTCCCATCGATAGCTAGTGCTATCAGGGTTGCCCAGACTGGAACACCTCGCATGAAGTTAGCTGTTCCATCTATTGGGTCGATAATCCAGGTTCTACTGCCTTTGCCATGGAGGTTCTCACCGACAGTTCCATACTCTTCACCGATTAGTGAATCTTCAGGTCTTGCTTCTTGAAGCTTTGCCTTTAGAGCAGCTTCAACGCTTCGATCTGCATCGGTTACTGGAGTTGAGTCTGGTTTAGTTTCAACAACTAGGTCTTGAGCGTAGAAGCGCTCTAACGAAATACGGTCTGCGATGTCAGCCATCTCAAGGGCAAGTGCCAAGTCATTACTAAAGTCCATGTATAAAACTTACTCGTTAGATGAGTTAGCAAGTGAAGACATCAGTCTTCTTAGGGAATCTACTCTGGCTGCAGGGATCGAGCCGTTTGCTATGGCTTCATCCAACAGACAGTCAGGGGAGTCAGCAAGGTGTGAGCAATCTCTAGGGCACTCAATTGCCACTGCCCATAGGTCTTCAAAGCTCTTGAGTAGATTTTCAAGTTTGATGTGCCCAAGTCCAAAGGATCTAACCCCAGGAGTATCAATAATCCAGGCATTAGTTTCTGTATCAAGGTTTATTGCTCTAACCGAGCTAGAGGTGTGCCTACCTCTGCCGGTAACAGCATTTACTCCTCCAGTTGAACGCAGAGCTCCAGGAGATACAGCGTTCACCAAAGTGGATTTACCCACACCGCTGTGACCTACTACAACTGTTATTTCATTAGCTAGAAACCCATTGAGTTCTTTGAGAGATGGAGACTCCTGTTTATTCAGAATTACAGGAATTGACAATCCAGAGAAGTTAGCTAAGAACTCAGTTGGGTCTGCGAGGTCTACCTTAGTTATGCAAAGAGCTGGTCTAAGCCCAGCATCAAAAGCAGCCGCTAGATATCTATCAATTAGTCGTGTTCTCGGTTCAGGGTTAGCAATAGCTACCACAATAAGCATCTGGGTTGCATTAGCAACCATAACTCTTTCAACCTGATCGCTGTCATCAGCACTTCTTCTCAACAGAGAAGTTCTTGGTTCAACTCTTACTATTCGAGATAAAGCTCCAACGGTATCTGAGGTGTCTCCGGCAAGAGCTACAAGGTCACCTACGGCAACACCTTCTTTTCTTAGCTCTTTACCTAGAGTTGCTGTTATCTCTCTAGTTTCATCAACAATGATTGTGTATCGACCTTTATCAACCTGAATGACCATTCCGATAGGAGCATCTTTATGGGTTGGTCTTGTCTTGGTTCTTGGCTTATTGCCTTTAGGGTTTGGCCTAAACCGGATATCACTCTCATCGATATCGTGTTGGCCAGGTTCTGGCTCATACAACCAACTCAAGCTTGAATCCC
>JBMOFL010000088.1:0-1784 GCA_049314335.1 Rhodoluna sp.
CCAATTCTTGTTGAGAGAGTCTTCTTACCACTTACTCGATCTGTATCAATGTCCCTGATGTTATTAATCAAAAGCACAGCTGTTGCAAAGCAGCCAGCAGCTATTCCACCGAGAACACTAAGAATGTTGATTTCTAAGGTTTGAACATAATCAGTACCAATGGTTGCAACCAGGCCAAAGAAGATAAAGACAATTACTTCACCAAGACCTGCATAACCATAAGGGTTCTTACCCCCGGTATAAAACCAAGCAGCAAGTATGCAAGCAATACCCACCAAGATAAACCACCACTGAGCAGTCAGCACAGTTAGTACAAGACCCATTACTCCAGCTAAAGCAAAGGACAGAAAAGCAGCGTTTCTAACCTTCTTAGGTTCAACAAAGCCACCACCGGTTAGCCTTTCTGGCCCCACCCTGTTCTTATCTGTTCCTCTGATGCCATCGCTGTAATCATTTGAGTAGTTCACACCTATTTGTAAGAACAGAGCCACGCCTAAAGCCAGAAGCACAAAACCAAAGTTGAACTTACCTGACAGCTGAGCAGTACCAGATCCAATGAGAATAGGTGCAACTGCTAGCGGCAAAGTTCTAAGCCTTGCTCCTTTGATCCATAACTTAACTGAACTCATTAGATACCTTCACTAAATAGTTGTTTCAACGCAATCAAATCAGTCTTGCCATTACTTAGTCTTGGCAACCTATCAACTCGAATAACCCTAATTGGTTTAGCAGCTATCCCTAGTTGTTCAAACACAGCTCCTGCCATGTAGTCAGCTACCTCAGGAGAGCCAACATAAACAATCCCCACACGCTCACCCCACTCAGTTGAACTAACTGCTGTTGCCCCAACTTCAACTACCCCAGGAACACTAGCAGCAACTGCTTCAACCTGATCAAGGCTCATCTTCAATCCACCAGAGATTAGCACTCTGTCACTGCGACCTAGTATTCGCAATCTTCCTTGGCTATCAAACTCACCTATGTCTTGAGTTACTAGGAATCCATCCTCATTAGCAACATCGTTAGCTAACATGGCTCCCTTGATAGCAACTCGGCTATCTTCAGTTAGCTTAATTTCAACCCCACTTAGAGCTTCACCGTTATAGACACAGCCACCACTTGTTTCGGCCATGCCGTAGCTCTCGACAACATTAATGTTGTTCTCTCTAAAGAATGAAAGCACCTCTGGGCTAGTGGCTTGACCGCCAACCAGGATTGCTGTGAAGCGCTGAAGTATCTTGACCATAAAAGCATCTTGCGAGGCCAACTGTTGCAATCTAAGCAACTGAGTTGGCACAACGGAAGTGAACTTAGCGTCAGAGGTTAGCAGCGTTGAAGAGAGTGAGAATGCTTCAGGTGTAAAGGGAACAGAGGTGTTCATCTGAATAGGAGGAGCATCCGAAAGGATTGATCTAACTAAGACTTGAATACCTGCAATGTAGTTAATGGGCAGTGTAAGTAGCCACTGACCTTTAGTGCCAAAGTATTCTTCAGTTGCTTCAGCACTTGCAATCAAAGCATCAGCACTAATGCTGATCCGCTTAGGAGTTCCGGTTGAACCACTGCTCTCAACTATTAGTGCAGTTCCTGAATCAACAAACTCAGGTAGCCCAACAACAGAAACCTTCTCACCATTTACTTCTCTAGGTGAAATAAACACCGCACACTTACCTGCAAGTGCATCAGTTAGAGCAAGAAGAGCTCCAACAACATCATTAGCTGGAATAACTCTTACTGGTATTTGGGTCATGTATTTAGAAGTGCCAAGGAAATGGCGACCAGTC
>JBMOFL010000089.1:0-1596 GCA_049314335.1 Rhodoluna sp.
TCATCAGTGCCTGGCTCAACAAAGAATTCCATTTCCATCTGTTCGAACTCACGAGTTCTAAAGATGAAGTTCCCAGGTGTGATTTCGTTACGGAATGATTTACCAATCTGACCAATACCAAATGGTGGCTTCATGCGTGATGCACCAAGAACGTTAGCGAAGTTCACGAAGATACCTTGAGCTGTTTCAGGTCTCAGGTAGTGCAGACCTGACTCATCCTCAACAGGGCCTAGGAATGTTTTTAATAGACCGTTGAAAAGCTTTGGCTCTGTCCAAGCATCTTTAGTTCCACAGTTAGGACAAGCAATCTCAGCCATAGAAGCTGGTGCTCGACCCTTTTTCTCTTCAAAGGCTTCTTCAAGGTGGTCTGCTCGGAATCTCTTATGACAAGAGGTGCACTCAATTAGAGGATCAGTGAATTCCTTGACGTGACCTGAAGCTTCCCAAACCTTACGTGGGAGGATAACTGAGCTATCGAGACCTACGATGTCCTCACGAGAGTTCACGATTGCCCGCCACCACTGACGTTTGATGTTTTCTTTGAGTTCTACTCCAAGTGGTCCGTAATCCCACGCTGAGCGTGTACCACCGTAGATTTCACCTGCAGGAAAGACGAAACCACGTCTTTTGGCTAGTGAGATAACTGAATCGAGGCGAGTTGGGGCTGCCATTATTGCTCCCTTGGTAAGGCACCGTTGGCTGCGGTGCTTGAAACATAAGTTTAGTTGCCCTTTGCCTTCTTAGGCTTATCTACAGCCCCACCAAAGCGTCTATTGCGCTTGGAATACTGCTGAATAGCAGCCCACAGGTCTTTCCTTGAGAAGTCAGGCCAGAGCACATCCAAGAAGACAAACTCAGCATAGGCGGACTGCCAAAGCATGAAGTTACTTATCCTGGTCTCACCACTAGATCTGATGAATAGGTCAACATCGGGTAAGTCCTTGGTTAGCAGATACTTCTGCATCTTTTTCTCGGTCAGTGCTCCCTTGAGCTTTCCAGAGTTTGAGTCTTCAACTATTTGATTTATGGCATCAACAATTTCAATGCGAGAGCCATAGTTGACACACATGGTGAAAGTTAGCCCTTTGTTCTTAGCGGTCTGCTTTTCAGCTATCAATAGTTCATCGATTACTGTGGGCCACAACTTAGGTCTTCTGCCAGCCCACCTGATTCTGACGTTCCAGCCATCAAGTTCATCTCTTCTTCTGCGTAGCACTTCCCTGTTGTAGTTCATTAGGAACTTCACTTCATCAGGAGATCTCTTCCAGTTCTCTGTTGAGAAAGCAAACACGGTTAGATATTTCACACCGGCTTGGATAGCACCCTCAATAACATCCATCAGAGCGGCTTCACCGGCACGGTGGCCTTCAACTCGTGTTAATCCCCTGGCATTAGCCCAACGACCGTTGCCATCCATAACGATGGCTACGTGCTGCGGAACTGCCCCTTCAAACTTAGGAACCTTCATGTTCTCTCCAAATGGTTAAAGGACTTCAATCCACGATCAATGTGCCACTGACTATATGCACTTACGATAGCCGAAGCAGACACTTTAGTTTGCTCATCAGAAGCATCAACGATCTCCCACTCACCAGC
>JBMOFL010000090.1:0-1575 GCA_049314335.1 Rhodoluna sp.
GAAGGGATTCCATTTATTTGCCTCCCTTCGAGAACATGTTGAGCATTCGTCTGGTTACAGCAAAACCACCAAAGATGTTGATGCTAGCTAGCATGGTTGCGATTCCAGCCAAGATTTGAACAGCCAAATTAGGTGTAGTTAGTTGGAGCAAAGCACCAACCACGATGATTCCTGAGATGGCATTGGTCACGCTCATAAGAGGTGTGTGTAAGGCATGGTGCACCTTGCCAATTACATAGAAACCAATCACAACCGACAGGGTTAGAACTAGGAAGTGCTGAGGAAGTGGTGCTGGTGCAAAAGCACAAATCAAGAACAAGGCAGTTATTCCTACGCCATACAAGATGCCACGTCGTCTAGTAGACATGGTCTTCTGCTCGGTCACCACTGGTGCTGCAACCTTGGCAGCAGGAGGTGCTGCAGATACTTGAACAGGTGGTGGCGGCCAAGTGATCGAACCGTCTTTAACCACTGTTACTGATCTTTGAACGATGTCCTCAAAGTCAAGAGTTAGCTCACCATTTTTCTCAGGAGTTACTAGCTTCAAAAGGTTTACAAGGTTAGTTCCAAAAAGCTGTGAGGCTTGCGCTGGAAGGCGACCAGGTAGATCGGTATAACCGATGATAGTGACACCGTTACTTGTGACTACCTTCTGACCTGCTACCGAGCCTTCAACGTTTCCACCCTGAGCTGCAGCCATGTCAACAATTACGCTGCCTGATTTCATGCTTGCAACGTCTTTAGCTGTGATTAGTTTCGGAGCAGGTCTACCCGGAATCAAAGCGGTAGTAATAATGATGTCAACTTCAGCTGCCTGCTCAGAGTAAATCTCTGCTGCTCGCTTGTCGTAATCTTCACTAGTTGCTTTTGCATAACCATCAGAAGATTCCATCTTCTCGGCAACTTCAACTGCTAGGTAGGTTCCACCGATTGACTTCACCTGATCGGCTACCTCAGGTCTTGGATCTGTTGCTCGAACAATTGAGCCGAGGCTTGATGCTGCACCAATAGCGGCAAGACCAGCAACACCAGCACCAGCTACTAGAACCTTCGCTGGTGGAACTTTTCCAGCTGCTGTTACTTGACCGGTGAAGAAGCGACCAAATTCATGAGCGGCTTCAATTACTGCTCGGTATCCTGCGATGTTAGCCATTGAGCTAAGCACGTCCATGGACTGTGCTCTAGAGATTCTAGGAACTGCATCCAAGGCAAGAGCAGTGATGCCTCTGGTAGCAAGTGATTCAAGAAGATCTGGACGAAGGGACGGTGTCATCAAGCTAACGATGATTGCGTTATCGCTTAGCTGAGTAATTTCTTCTTCAGTTGGTGCTGCAACTTTTAGAACAACCTGACTGGACCAAGCTTCCTTAGTAGAGCCAATAGTTGCACCAGCCTGCTCATATGCAGAGTCTGGAAAGGTTGATAGGACTCCCGCTTGGGACTCAACTACGACCTGATAGCCAAGATCGGTGATGGCCTTTACTGTGGTCGGGGTGGCTGAAACACGTGTCTCACCAGCTTGCTCTTTAATTACGCCAATTTTCATCATTTACTAATCTTTGCCTATTTTCAGTG
>JBMOFL010000091.1:0-1553 GCA_049314335.1 Rhodoluna sp.
GCTAACGCTCGTGCTGCTGCTGAGTCAACTGGTCAGCCGCTATACCGTTACCTTGGTGGACCTAACGCTTACACACTTCCTGTTCCTCTAATGAACATCATCAACGGTGGATCTCACGCTGACAACGGTGTTGACATTCAAGAGTTCATGATTGTTCCAATCGGTTTTGATTCTTTCTCAGAAGCACTTCGTGCTGGCACTGAGGTTTATCACTCACTAAAGGCTCTTCTGAACTCTAAGAACCTAGCTACTGGTCTTGGTGATGAAGGTGGTTTTGCTCCTGATCTACCAACTAACCGTGCAGCTCTAGAACTTATCTCTGAAGCTATTGGTCAGGCTGGTTTCGTTCTAGGTAAGCACTTCGGTCTAGCACTTGATGTTGCTGCTACTGAGTTCTTTGATGAGAAGACTGGTAAGTACAGCTTCGAAGGTAAAGAACTATCTGGCGATGAAATGATTTCTTACTACGAAGGTCTAGTAAATGATTTCCCACTAGTTTCTATCGAAGACCCACTAGCTGAAGATGACTGGGCTGGTTGGACAAAGATTACTGCTGCTCTTGGTAACAAGGTTCAACTTGTTGGCGATGACTTGTATGTAACTAACCCTGCTCGTTTGCAGAAGGGTATTGATGAGCTAGCTGGTAACGCTATCTTGGTGAAGGTCAACCAGATCGGAACTCTAACTGAGACTCTAGATGCTGTTGCATTAGCACAGCGTTCAGGTATGAAGGCAATCATCTCTCACCGTTCAGGTGAAACAGAAGACACCTTCATTGCTGACCTAGCAGTTGCTACCAACGCTGGACAGATCAAGACCGGTGCTCCTGCTCGAAGTGAAAGAGTTGCGAAATACAACCAGCTACTTCGTATTGAAGAAGAACTACAAGATGCTGCTTACTACCCAGGTGCAGCTGCTTTCCCTCGTTACAAGGCTTAGTTAGAACAAGATGGTTAAGGCTCCTAACAGGAAGGTCAATGTTCGAGCATCAGCTCAAACAAAGATCGGCACTGTTAGAGAACGTGTAGCCAACAGATTCTCTTGGACTCCTTCTACTTTTGTAACCATCGGTTTATTGGTGTTTGCTGTTGTCTCTGTGGGACCGAGAGTTAGCGACTACTTTGTTATGCAGACTCAGATCAATCAACTGCAAGCAAAACTAGATGAAGCTAAGAAGAACCTAGAGAACATCACTGAAGAAAAAGAACGCTGGGATGACCCGGTATACATCAGAGCTCAAGCTAGAGACAGATTGTTCTATGTTGTTCCTGGTGAAATCAGTTATCTAGTTCTAGATGCTGATGGCCTAAACCTAAGTGATACCAGTGGAACTGTTGGAGCACTGCTAGCTAAGAAGAAGAACAGCTCTGACTTCTCACAAACTATTGGCACAACCAAGAAAGACTGGGCCAAAGGCCTAGTTCAATCGGTCATTAGAGCAGGCTTAGAACAACCAGTTTCCGACACCAAATCTCAAGCAAGCAACTAATGCCAATAACCCAAGCAACAGAGGCTGATCTATTAGAGATGCAGTCGCAACTAGGCAGACCGAT
>JBMOFL010000092.1:0-1515 GCA_049314335.1 Rhodoluna sp.
GAATCTTACCTAGGTAGACGTTTCCAATAAGAGAAGTATCTTGAGCTTTAGCTACATAGTGCTCAACCAAGATCTTGTCTTCTAAAACACCAATCTGGATCTTGTCATCTTTGCTTCGAACCACCATTACGCGGTCGACAGCTTCGCGACGAGCTAAGAACTCTGATTCAGTAATACGAGTCGAACGTCTACCTGAATCTCTACCGTCACGTCTTCTCTGCTTCTTAGCCTCTAGACGAGTTGAACCCTTTACTCTGGTTGGTTCATTACTAGGAGCTTTAGGTTCACGAGGAGTTCTAACCTTGACCACCACGTTAGGAGCTAATTCACCCTCAACAGCTTCACCAGATCTTCTGCGAGATCTAACTCTGCGATGAGAATCATCAGCAGGAACGTCATCAATTATGGATGGCTTACCTCTGCGAGTGTTTACCTTTGGAGTTGGTAGGTCAGGCGCTTGGAAGATTAGAGAGAAACCAGCTGCAGCAGGAGGTGCTTTAGGCTCCTCTGCCTTAGCCTCTTCTTTAGGCTCGGCGTCCTTCTTCTTGGATTTTTTCTGCGGAGCAATTACTTCCGCGACGACTTCAGCAACTATTTCCTTGGCACCACGCTTACGCGCTGGCTTTTTCGTTTCAACAACTTCTTCAACCGGTAAATCATTATTCTTTTTCTTCACCATTTAAGGTGCTCCATACCCGGCAAATCCCCTAGGCCACACTCACTAGGTTTTTCACCTAACAACTCGTGTTACTCGCGTTTGCGAACAACTAAATCTAAATAATGCGGGAACTTGTGTCTTTGAGACTACTTAGGCTGCCCCCTGGGCCTTACGCGTAAACGTCTAAAAAGTACCTGCGAAACCTTTGTTTATCTCTGTGTGGACGAGACCAACTACCCCAAGTATCCCACGAAAGTACCAATATGCAAGGAAATAAGCCCATGGCTGCGGTTTTGCTGACCGCTGAAAAGCTTGATTGGTGCCATAAGTCGGCCAATTCCCATAGATTCAGGCAAGTAAGGCGTGGCATACTTGCTCTATGAGCGAGTCTTCAACAGTCGAAAAAGGCATAGGTGCACCAAGATCTTTGGCCCTTGTCCTAATAATCTTTGGAATCGTCGGCTGGATTGGTGCTTTTTCGCTTACTTTGGAGCGAATCCACGTTGCCACAGACCCAGGTGCGGTTCTAGGCTGTGACCTAAACATTTTCATCTCCTGCAAGACGGTGATGCTAACTTGGCAGGCAAAGCTTCTTGGTTTCCCTAACTCTCTGATCGGTATTGCTGCTTTTATGGCGCCTATCATCGTGGGTTTCGGTATTCTTGCCGGAGCTAAATTTGCTAAGTGGTTCTGGAGACTATTCCTGGTTGGAAACTTCTTTGGATTCCTTTTCGTTCTATGGCTATTCAGCCAGAGCCTTCTAGTAATCAACGTGCTATGCCCTTACTGCATGGTTGCTTGGACTGGGATGATTCCTATCTTTGTTACCCTGTTCCTCTTTAGTGCAAGAGAAGACA